>JAUVSF010000598.1 GCA_030597245.1 Acidobacteriota bacterium | reverse complement strand
GGGCTCCCCACTTCCCAGCATCTTCACAAGCACTCAACAACCGAGACAGCTCTTCTGCACTCGCCGGCCTCTCGTCAGGTTTCTTCCTCAGGCACGCGAGGATCACTTCTTCCAGATCCGCAGTGATCTTTTCCTCAGTCCTTTGTGACGGCGGGATCGGTTCGGTCTTAACGTGATCGACAAGCATGGCGGTAGGATTCGTTGTGTCGAAAACCAGGCCACCGGTGACCAGCCAATACGCCACGCAGCCCAGAGAGTAAATATCACTCCGAGCATCAACCGGTTCTCCAATCGCCTGTTCCGGAGCCATTGAGTAGGGGACGGAAAAGGGGAGGTTCTGAGGGAAAGCTCGAAATTCGAAGTTCGAAGTTCGAAACAATATTCAAACTCGAAGCTCGAAGGACTAAACAGTTTTAAGTGACTATGTCTAAAGAGCTTATCAATGTAGAGAAGATCAATTGATGAAATGTTCGATGAGGGAAGGAACACCGATGGTTCGCAGATTCTTGGGTTCAGACGTAATGAGTTCGGTGAGGAGAAACTGCTATGCATGCCACATCAGGAGGTGAAGGAAGGTTTGATTTGGAGGAACGAACTTTCCGCTTTGCCGCTGATGTCAGAGCGTTAGTGAAGCGACTTCCCAGGACCGTTTCAAATAGGGAGGACAGTAAGCAGGTGGTTAGAGCCTCGGGTTCAATCGGAGCCAACTATCGCGAGGCCTGTGATGCATTGAGCAAGAAAGATTTTCTGTTTCGGATCAAGATTGCACGCAAGGAGGCCAAGGAGTGTGGATACTGGCTCGGACTAATCGACCCCGGGTCTTCGGAAGATCTTCGGAACGAACAGAGGCGCCTCGTCAGGGAAAGCACTGAGCTAATGAAGATCTTCGGCTCAATCTTCCGAAAAAGCACAAAGTAACCGGGTCCCACTCCCACATCCCTCTCTGTTTCGATCTTTGAATTTGTTTAGACCTTCGAATTTCGAATTTCGAATTTGTTTCGAACTTCGAGCTTCGAGCTTCGAACTTCAGACTTCTCCCACCACTGACAAGCTTCTTGGGCTCCCCACTTTCCAGCATCTTCACAAGCACTCAACAACCGAGACAGCTCTTCTGCACTCGCCGGCCTCTCGTCAGGTTTCTTCCTCAGGCACGCGAGGATCACCTTTTCCAGATCCGCCGGGATCTTCTCCTCAGTCCTTTGTGACGGCGGGATCGGTTCGGTCTTAACGTGATCGACAAGCATGGCGGTAGGATTCGTTGTTTCGAAAACCAGGCCACCGGTGACCAGCCAATAGGCCACGCACCCCAGAGAGTAAACATCGCTCCGGGCATCAACCGGTTCTCCAATCGCCTGTTCCGGAGCCATGAAGGCAGGTGTTCCAGTGACCACATCCATTCCAGTCAGTTTCGTCGCATCGTGCATCGCGGCGGGCTCCGTTTTGACAAGACCAAAGTCGAGCACCTTCACGAAATCATGTATTCGACCCATGTGGCAGGTGAAGATATTGGAGGGCTTGATGTCACGGTGAATCAGATTGTGATAATGGGCATCTGAGAGGGACTCGCAAGCCTGGAGCAAGAAATGAATTGTCCGGGCCGATGTTACAGGCCCGAACCTCTCAACGAGAGCACCTAAATCTAACCCGTCGAGGAGCTCCATAACATAGTAAAAGGCTCCATCGCTCGAGATTCCAAAGTCATGGATCATTATCGAGTGGGCAGACGTCAGTTCTGCCGTAGCTCGAGCTTCTCGCCCGAAGCGAAGAAGCACAATCCCGGCTGCCTCCCGATCCCGTGCCCCTAACATCTCAGGTCGAATGAGCTTGATTGCGACGGGACGGGCCAGCATCTGATGATTGGCCCTCCAGACCTCGCCCATTGCACCACTACCGATCTTATCGACCAGAGTATAGTTCCCCAGCTGGCGGGCTTCGAACGCTTCCACTCGGAGAGTGTTGATGATATGAGTTCCATACAGGGTCGCGAAAACCACTAGTCCCATGGGGAACAGCACGGAACTGATCCGTTCAGGAGTCAGCAGGGAACTCAGCCCGCTGAGACGGAGGCCTACAGATAGATGAAGAACTATGGGAGCGAGTGCTGCCGGCACAACGAAGTAAGCAGCTCGCTTCCAACTGTTTGGCAGGAAGATTCCGTAGATTAGAATCAGAATAACGAAGGGGAGAATGCTGCGACTCAGGAAGTCGGAAACTTGATCGAGATTACCGTCTCTGACGAGTCCTGAAATGAGACGGTACCTGTTCACCGCAACGAAGACGGCCGCAGAACCCATGGCAAGAACTTCAATCATGCGCAGGGCCCTTAAGCTCAGGTCTATCCGGCTGTGAAGAATCCCGACCAGGGCAAGGGCCAGCAGTACCAGGAGCAAGTTAGACACCCCGATTCCTCCATGCTGTTCCACGAAAAATGCCCGAATCAGCATCAAGGAGAGGAAGAGTAACAGAATCCAGGCAACAGCTTTCAAGCGTGCTCTCAGCAGCCGCCGCGTCTCATGAGCAAGCTTTTCCCGGGCTGCTGCCTTTGCTACTTCGGGATGAAACGAGCCGTGTGTCAATCTGGAACCGGTTGGATCCGACTCGAGTTCAGGACCATCGGTCACGGAAGAGTGCATCTGATTACCTCATCTTTTGTCTGAGCGCTAAACACCTGTGAGTACAACTTTCAAGGCTTCCCATTCTGGCTTATTGAGAATGGAACTATCAATGGGGAGGTTGCTTTGAGCATCATCGCATTGGGCTTGGGTCAGGGGAGAAGATATCTGGCGGCGTTAATTAAGGCAGCGAACCGCACTCGGGCGGTTCGCTGCCTCGATGGAGCCTGTGGGCAGTGATCGGAGGGGGATCACAGGAGGTACAGGCTACTTCAATTGTTTAGTTCTCGAACTGGCACTCGCCGTCACCTGTTCCACTCCCGTTTCCCGGACCTTGAGCGGAACCTTTATTTCCGTTGCCACGAGCACCCTGCTCCTGTCGCCGGATCAGAGGGTCGGACACGGCGTTCCCGTCCGGGTCCACTTTGGTGATCGATACAGCCACCCAGACATCGGGCAGGAGCTGGGAAGGGAATGCCAGAACCGATACATACTCTCCCTCGGCCAGGCTGAACTCGTTTTCGATCCAGTTTCGATAGGGGCCTGCAATAATCGTGATCGCACCATTCTCCAGGGCAAAAGAAGGATAACG
>JAUVSF010000127.1 GCA_030597245.1 Acidobacteriota bacterium | reverse complement strand
TTTGGAGGATTGAGGATTGGCCCATATTTGATGAACCATGCAGCCAGTAGAACCGCTAGAAGGCCGCCCCCTATAGGAATGCTCCGTCGCCACGCCTTTGTCTGGTTCGCTTTCGGTTCCTGCGCTGCTCGCCAGGCCTCCAGTTCAGTCGGAAAAGCGTAAACGCTGCTACCCGGTCCCTGGCGATGACGACGGACGGGCAATCCGGCAGTCTTCTCCCAGCGCTGCGCGGTCCGCACATCACGATCCAGGTAAGCCGCAATCTCTTTCCAAGACTGCAGAGGACTCTCCCTGGAATCGCCTCCCCGTCTTTCTTGAATGTCTGCTCCTGACGCTTGGTCCTGCTTCATTAGAGTCTCCCCATGAACCGAGCGTAGACTCCTCCAGCCAATCGACGCAAGCGGCAAAAGACGACATTGACTCAAATGACGCCATTTGCCACTGAGGTTCACCCCATCATGGCTAGATCCTCTGTCTTTCGGGTGGTCATGCCCTCATAGATATCTTCCACAAGGACTTTCTCTCAAGCTCCGCCAGAGAACTCGAAATCGAAAGGTCCAGGTGAAGGTCGATAACGCAAATAGTAGTGCAAGCAGACCTGTGTGGTGACAATTCAAAACTCACGGTCGAAATCCCTCACTCGGTAGTCACGAGGCCCAGGACGTCCCTCCATGAGCCAGAGCTCGGGATCGCTGCCCTGCGTGGCGCTGAAGGCCAGCGTGGTGCCGTCCGGCGACCACGCGAGTTGCGTGTGGCGGGCATCCAACCCGGTTTGCACCTCTTCGCTCTTCCCGGTCTCGAGACCTAGCCTCCAGATCTTGCCAAGCATGGTATAGGCCAATTCCTTCCCGTCCGGTGACCAGGCGAGACCCGAGTAACTGCGGTAGCCCGCAAGTCCTTCCCCTTCAGCAAGGACCTTCGAGGCACCCCCGTCGACAGGCACCAGTCTCAGTTTGCCGTCCTCAGAGCGGAATGCGATGTACTTTCCGTCGGGGGACCAAGCAATCCTGCTTGGCCTCGTGACCTTGTCGGTGGCAGAGGTAACAGAAAGGGACAGTCCCGAATGGCACTGACTTAAGCAGGTTTCCCACCATTTTGAGGTACTCCGTGCAGGATTGACAGCGAGTGCTTCAGAATTCCTAAGAGTCTTGTGCTCAGGATGTCTAGAGCCCATCTGAACCCTGAGTGGCAGTGCTACCTTGTATCTCTTTTGATTTGTGGTAAATAGCCTTAAGTCAGCGCCATTCGGGACAGTCTGGTTTTCCCCGGTAGTTCCTCGATAGAACCGGAAGGATATTCCTGAGCCAGACTATGCGCGGGGGTTGTGGTTGCGCCACTTGTGCTGAAGACCTCGCCTTGGGCAATTGCCGAGTTAATCGGGTGACCGTGGTAGGAGGCCAGATGCCGAATGCCACTCGTTCCTCCTGGGTCAACACTTTCTCAGGTTATCTGGACCGGGGTGGTGTGGATTGGAAACGCAACGGGGAAAAGAACAAGGTGACTACCCGGTCCGGGCGATCTGGAATAGCCCTTTGGCGGGGATTGTCTTTCAGCATGAGAAGGTGGCGTCGCTCCGCCGCGAGTTGTGAAACTTGTGTGGGTTTGATCCTCTGTGAGGAGGGCAAAACGTCCCCTCGTCGGATGCCTACAGCCGGTTTCTGGAAAACCTCATCCAAGAGCAGGCGATCATTGAAGAGCTCTTTGATGCTCTGATCGGAGAACTCAAGCCTATGTCTTGAGAGCCTGCACCGCATCCAGAGTCCCGCCTTGCGGGACGACATGCGCAGAGCCCAGGGCGAGTGCCCGACGAAGGAGGGCCAGCCCTGGGTTGCCCGCGATCCCCTCACAGGAGTCCCGCCTTGCGGGGCGGCATGAGTTTCGCAGATCCACCCTCCTTAGGATTCCTGGACAGCTGAATCTGTACGTTTCTGTTGACAACGGGGTGAATTCGACCTGGCACCTCCCCCTTACAACCGTTTTTCAACAACTTACAGCCATTTCCTGGGGTAAACTTCTTTGGTCACCTCCGGCAAGCCGCTCTGCGACTGCGTTTCCCCACAGCGCGATGGCCTCGCTTGGTACGGCGTACTTCAACGGACTCAGATGCATCTACAGCGCGGATGCCTCAGTACTTCAGCACGCTTGAACTGTTATACTCCCCCGAGTGGTAAGCTCTGTCGCCAACATGGGAAGCCTCCAGATGCGGCTGTTTTGGGGAATTGTGATGGCCCTGCTAGTGCTAGTGCCAGTGACGGATCAGCTTGCCTGCGATTTTTGTGGGCCAACCCCTGAAACATCGTTTATTGCTAAGCAGGTACCTCATTCCGAAGACGACTGTGTCTTACAAGACGGGTTCGAACGTCCCGGGGCGGCATCGGAATCCGGAGAATCCATCCACATTCATTTCTGCCTCCTTCATTCCACATCCGTGGCTCTGCAGAGTCAGGACTTACTACTCGTTAACTGGCAGGTATCCCCTTGCTACGTAAACGGTTCGCTATATCACGGGGAGTACCTGACTCACGTTTTTCATCCGCCGCCGTTGGCCTAACCCACCTACCGCATAGCAATCCGCAAAGGCCGTTAATACGGCAAATCACCAACTTTGTACAGTGCCCGAGGAGGCAGGTCATGGTTAAGCGACTCCTTTACTGCCTGGCAGCCATCTGTTGTTCTTATTCTTGGGGAGCGATTGCCTGGGGGCAAGAGAGCCCCAGGATCCCAGAAAAGCTGACTTTGAAAGCAGCCCGAACATTGCTGCAAGGCAATCCGAGTCTTCAAGCAAGCAGACTAGAGATCGAAGCTGAAAAAGGCGACATCATCGGAGCCGAGAAGTATCCGAATCCGAGTCTTTTATTTCTTTCGGATGGATGGGTCCTGGACTCCGATCGGGGATCATTTCTCGATCGTTTCCAGCCATCTCTAACGGTACGGCAGGAGATCCCCACCGCCGGCAAAAGAGGGAAAAGAGTCCGAATCGAACAGGTAGACGCCGAGATCGCTTCGATGAGGTTAGAAGATCTGAACTGGCGACTTAGTTTCGAGCTGAAGCGAACCTACTTTCAAGTGGTTGTTTTTCAGCATGACCTCGATGTTGCCGGCGAGATCTTGGGTCGCTTCCAAGAAATCGTGCGTCTCAACCAGACGCGCCATGCAGCAGGCGAAATTTCGGGCGGTGAGCTGCGCCGATCACAAGCCGCGGAATACCGGCTTTTTGCCGAGGTAGTCAACGCGGAAACCAGGCTTGGACGCGCCAAGTCAGAACTTCTGGCCTTATTGGGTTCCACCGATTTCTCACGGTCCTTTGAGGCCGTGGATGGATTTGAAACCAGCTTTCTCCCTCCGCCCGAAACAGAATTGAGGGAGACCGCCCTTCGCCAACGTCCCGATCTTGCAGTGGCTAGAGCCCAAATCCGGCGATCCGATTCAGTAATTGAGTTCGAGCAGGCCCAGTCGAAACCAAACATCGCAGCAATCGCTGGTTACAAACGCGAACTGGATTCCAGCGGGCCGGTTCTCGGAGTTGAGATTCCATTGTTCGTATCGAACCGAAACCAGGGTCCAACTCACCGCGCCCGAGCTGAAAAACAGAGTCTGGAAAACCGTCTGCTTTTCGGCCAGATCAACGTGTTGAAAGAAGTCAGAATGGCTCTACAAAAACTGGAGGGAGACCGCCGTCGAGTCGAAGCCCTGGAGAAAAATTACCAGAACAAAGCCGAGCAGGCCCGCGACATAACCGAAGCATCGTACCGCCTCGGCGAAGCCTCGCTGATCGAGTATCTAGACGCACAGCGCACCTACAGTGAAACCATGCTCCTGTACAACCGGGCGCGCTATGACTTTCAAATCAGTAGGGCAACTCTCGAACTGGCCATAGGGGAGGACCTCTAATGCAAAAAAACTGGAAAGACATTCGCAGGAGGAGCCTGGACATATTTGCCGTGATGCTGGTGAGCGCCTTGTTGCAGTCTTGCAGCCCCACTCCGACACCAGAACCAATAGTCGAGGATTCAGGAGCTACTTCTGTCCGTGGGCACTCCGATGAGATTCGCCTCACTACAGAGTCGATTCGCAAAGCTGAAATTCAAATTGAAGAAAGCAAGACAATCGAACTTGTACAGATTCTGGAAGCGACGGGTACGGTTTCTCCGGATGAATCCAGAGTAGTACGTATCCGATCACTGGCCCGCGGCGTAATCGAGGAGGTTTACGTCCGCCGCGGAGACCGAGTTAAGAAAGGTGAACCACTGGTTCAGATCGACAACATCGAGTTGGGTGAGCTGGTCGGTCAATATCTGAGCCAACACCTTCAACTTCATCGGTATGAGACGGAAGTGGAGGTCGCCAGGAAATTCTGGGAGCGTGGGGTTGAGTTGTTAGAAGCCCAGGCAATCGCCAAGAAGGAAGTCGAATTGCGAGAGGCACAGTTCAAGAACGCTCAGGTCATGGTCGATCGGCAGCGTGCCTTCATTGAAAACACGGAGGAGAAGCTACACCGCTTTGGTCTAACTGAGGAAGATATCGAGATACTCAACGAGGAGCATTCCGGGGGACACCGAACAGCGAGTCACAGTCAGCTCAAAGCCCCTTTCCCTGGCGTGATCATTGAGTACAGCGTAGCTCCCGGTGAAGTAGTGGATCCATCACAGGAGCTTATGACGCTGGCAGATCTGAGTCGTGTCTGGGTGCTGGCCAATGTCTATGAAAAAGACCTCGGAATCGTCAAGGAAGGACAGATGGTCGAAGTCACTACTTCTCCCTATCCCGAGCGTGTTTTCCCGGGGAAACTAACCTACATCAGTGACGTTTTAGAGCGTGCAACACGCACTGCACGGGTACGCTGCGTGATCCCAAATCCGGAACACCTCTTGAAACTGGAAATGTTTGTCACTGTCCGAATCCCCTCAACCCTGAGGCGGACCGGTGTGGCCGTACCAGAAGCGGCGATCCAGAACATCGACGGCGAAGATGTAGTGTTTGTAGCTGGAGATGTTGGGCATTTCCGAAAAGTGCCTGTCAAGACGGGCCTGGCCGCAGACGGCTGGATTGAAGTGGCCGGCCTCGCAGAAGGAACTCCCGTCGTTTCCAGCGGTAGTTTTTACCTGAAATCAACACTGAAGCGCTCCGAAATCGAGCCGGAACATGGACACTAGACGATGCATCGCATTATAGAATTATCGCTCGACAATCGTTTTCTGGTCATGGTACTGGTTTTGCTACTGATCGGTGCCGGGACTCAGGCCCTGTTGAATCTGCCCATCGATGCGGTTCCCGATGTCACCCCGAACCAGGTCCAGATACTGACCAACGCACCCGGCTTGAGTCCGCTCGAGGTCGAACAATTCATCACCTTTCCTGTCGAAACGGGCATGAGTGGATTGCCCGGGATTACGCGGATCCGGTCTGTTTCGCGCTTCGGACTCTCGGCTGTCACAGTCTATTTTGAGGAAGAGATGGACATCTACTTCGCGCGACGCCTGGTGATGGAGCGCCTGCCGGAGGCTCGTGACGCTATTCCTCAGGGGATGGGAACTCCAGAAATGGGTCCGATCAGCACAGGATTAGGGGAGATCTATCAGTTTGAAGTGAAGGGTGAAGGTTATTCACTGATGGAACTCCGAAGCATTCTCGACTGGGATATTGCCTTCAAACTTCGATCGGTACCGGGCGTGGTAGAGGTCAACTCCTATGGAGGAGAGTTGAAGACCTACGAAGTCCAGGTCGACCCGGACAAGATGGTCAACTACAACATTCCAATGTCGCTGCTTTTCGAAGCTCTGGAGAGCAACAATGCCAACGCTGGAGGAGGCTACATTGTCAAGAATCAGGAGCAGTACCTGGTCCGTGGTGAAGGGCTGATACAAAGCATCGAAGAGATCGAGAATATCGTCCTTACAGCCACGGTAAACGGGACTCCCGTTTACGTCAAGAATGTGGCCGGCGTCGCGTTAGCGCCGATGGTACGCCAGGGTGCCGTTACCCGGGACGGACGGGGAGAGGCCGTCACCGGGGTGGTCATGATGCTGATTGGCGAGAACTCTCGGGTCGTCGCGGAGCGGGTCAAGAACAAGGTCGAGGAGATTAAGCAGTCCCTACCGCCCGGAGTCACAATTGACACCTACTATGATCGGACCGATCTGGTCCGAAAGACTATTCGAACCGTCGTCACGAATCTGAGTGAAGGAGGTCTGCTGGTCATCCTTGTCCTGCTGTTACTCCTCGGAAGTCTTCGAGGAGGTTTAATCGTAGCTGCTGCCATACCCCTTTCCATGCTTTTTGCCTTTATCGGAATGCGGCAGTTTGGCATTTCTGGAAACCTGATGAGCCTGGGAGCGATTGACTTCGGCTTGATCGTGGATGGCTCTGTGGTCATGATCGAAAACATCGTTCGACATCTCTCGAAAAGCTCCAACTCCATCAAGGACAGGCTCACGGTCATCCGGGAATCGGCCCGTGAGGTCGCCCGGCCCATTACTTTTGCGGTAGGGATTATTATCATCGTGTATCTTCCCATTCTCACTCTGCGCGGTGTGGAAGGGAAGATGTTCCGCCCGATGGCCCTCACAGTGGTCCTTGCCCTGGTGGGCTCACTCATCCTCGCTTTGACGCTGATGCCTGTACTTGCCTCGGTCTTCCTGAAACGACAACAGAAAGAGTCGGAAACGTGGATCATTCGCCAGGTCAAGAGGGCTTACAGTCCCGTTCTCCGGAGCACCATCCGGTTTCCCAAACGCACCCTGTTAGCCGCCGTGCTCGTCTTTTCTTCCAGTCTGGTCCTGGTGCCTTTTATGGGCGCTGAGTTCATTCCGCGGCTCGATGAAGGCACGATCGCTCTCCAAACATGGCGACTTCCGAGTGTCTCTCTGGAAGAGTCGATCAAATCGGCGACCATGGTTGAATCGGTTCTGATGGATTTTCCCGAGGTGAAGACTGTCGTTTCGCGAACCGGTCGCGCCGAGATTGCCACCGATCCGATGGGAGTGGAAATCAGCGACGTCTATATCATTCTGAAACCTCGCAACCAGTGGAAGACGGCGGCCACCAAAGAAGAACTGATCGCCAGGATAGATGCTGCGCTGAACCGAACTGTACCCGGCAATCTATTCAGCTATTCCCAACCGATCGAACTTCGAGTCCAGGAATTGATTGCCGGCGTCCGTTCGGATGTTGCTATCCAGATCTATGGAGAGGACCTGGGCGAACTGGAGCGCCTGGGAATGGAAATCGTGCAGGCAGTCAATCAAGTCCCCGGAGCCGCTGACGTCAAGGCCGAACAGGTAGCGGGCCTCCCCTACTTGAGAATCATGATTGATCGCCGGGCGATTGCCCGTTACGGCATCAATGCTTCCCAGGTACTCGATGTTGTCAGGGCGATTGGCGGTCGCGTCGTTGGCCACATTCTCGAAGGTCAGCGCCGATTCTTTTTCCAGGTTCGGTTTCAAGAAGAGTCTCGAAGAGACCTGGCGGCGATCTCCAATTTGAAAGTGGCCGACCCGCAGGGAAGGCTGATCCCTTTGAGCCGGCTTGCGACGTTGACGAAGGAAGAAGGACCGGCACAGATCAGCCGCGAGAACATCCAGCGCCGTTTGGCCGTCGAAGCAAACGTTCGGGGACGTGATCTGGCTGGATTCGTAGCCGATGCGCAGGATGCGGTAGCAGCCAGTGTGGATCTCCCTCCGGGTTACTGGATTGAGTGGGGTGGGCAGTTTGAGAATCTGCAGCGAGCTTCCACCCGCCTGGCCGTTGTGGTACCCATGGCTCTCTTTTTGATCTTCGTCCTACTCTACACCGCATTCAAGTCCGTTCGACTGGCCCTGCTGATCTACATTAACGTGCCGATCGCGGCAACTGGTGGAATCGTGGCTCTCTATCTAAGAGAGATTCCCTTCAGTATCTCGGCGGGAGTCGGTTTTGTCGCTCTATTTGGAGTGGCGGTGCTGAACGGAGTGGTACTGATCTCATACCTTAATCAAATGCGTCGTGAAGGAGCATCCATCGAGGATGCAGCTTATCAAGGAGCGCTCACTCGTCTGCGGCCGGTACTGATGACGGCGCTGGTAGCCAGTCTGGGTTTCTTGCCAATGGCTCTGTCAACCAGTGCCGGTGCCGAGGTCCAGCGTCCTCTTGCGACAGTCGTGATTGGGGGACTAATTACCTCGACGCTGCTCACGCTACTTGTCCTTCCAGCAGTCTTCAATTGGCTCGAGAGCCGCAGCCCCCTTCCAAATGACAAATGACAAGTGACAAATGGCAAGTGCTGATGAGTCTCTGAGCCAGGTTCCCAGGTCAATCATTCCGCCAAGGCGGCTGTTCCTTCGTCTCGCTACACAGCCTGCCGAATGAAGCCGGTCAGCTCAGCAGTTGGACCATGTTCTTGTAGCTGATCGTAATTTCGTCAAGGATCTCTTTGCCTTCGCGGCTCTGATCCTGCTCGACGACGTACCAGTCGACACCAATCTGCCTGGCCTTTGCAACGACCTTTTCCAGATCGATCTCCCCTTCTCCAACAGGTGCGAGCTTGCGGTCCTTGTCAAGGTCTTTCATGTGCAGCAGTTTGACCCTGTCGCCCCACTTGTCGAGAAGTTCAACTGGATCTACGTCGGCGTTGTAAACCCAGGCAATGTCCACTTCCGCTTTGACCAGATCGGCGTCGGCAGCGCTGAAGAGAACATCCCAGACCGTCCGGCCATCCTCGACCTTTTCGAATTCGAACGAATGGTTGTGATAGCAGAGCTGCATACCTGCATTCTTGACCAGTTTGCCGTATTTGTTCAGGCCGGCAGCAAACTTTTCGATCTCGGTAACACTACCGCCTCTGATATTACTGGGCATGGATGGAACGACGACGTATGGAGTGCCGATAGTCTGGTTGAAAGCAATCACCTTATCGGCATCACTTTCGAAGTTCTGAAATCCTTCGTGGCTACCACACGCGGTGACCCCGAGGCCTGCAGCGAAGGACTTGAGTTCGTCTGCCGTCAAGTCCCCGTATCCGGCGTACTCGAAATGCTTATAACCGATTTCGGATACTTTTCTCAGCGTGCCTTTGTAGTCTTCACGGCTCAAATCGCGGACGGTGTAGAGCTGGATACCGATCGGGAGATCGGCTCCGGCATGTGCCTTGCTCGTTAGACCGGCAAGCCCCAAGGCCGCCCCGGCACTCGCCACCGTAAGGTTCTGGATAAAATTTCGTCGGTTCATAGCGTGCATCGTCTTTCCCTCACTTCGAAAAATGCAACCCACTGGATGTCTTCAGCAGTCAGGTTGAGGTTAACCGGAAATCGAAACCAGAAGCAGCGGCCAAGACTGATGGGCTAGACTCTGAGACCCCCAAAATACTCTTCCCAGCTTTGATGCTCCCGACCGGTCGCCGCCGCAAAATGGCTGGGACTGTTGAATGCGTCTTTGCTGATTCCTTCGTAAATCCCCGCGATGATGTTGCCCATGAACTCACCCAACTCAGCTATGCGCTCCCGGCGATACTCTTGCACCGTCAGGGGCACGTAAACGAGATTGGCGCCGAAAGCCCCGTTGAGGTAGTCTGCCAACTCGTTCTGAGTTATGGGCTCTCCATGGAGGTTGTAAGTTCTTCCAATGTGTCGGTCTTCAGTCAACATTCGTGCGTAGGCGAAAGCCAACTCAGGCCTGGTTGTGTAGCCACACTTCCCGTCGCCGGCGCAATTTGCAATCCGCTCCTCTTTTCTATAAGCTTCGACGTAGTCCACATCTGGTTCGATGTAGATGCCATTGCGCCCTATTACCCACGTCATCCCGCTGTTTCGGATATCTTCTTCGGTGTGGCGATTGCTCTCAATTATAGGAGAGAACGCCGTATTCTCCTCCGGACCTTGAACACTGGTATACACGATCCTTTTCACGCCGGCATCCTTGGCCGCGTGGATTACATTGCGGTGCTGGTCAATGCGCTTCGAGGGATCATCCATTCCTGAGACGAGGAGTAATGCATCGACTCCCTTAAGGGCTTCGTCAAAATCTGCCTTGGAGGTGTAGTCACCCTTACGAACTTCCACGCCAAGATGCTCCGCTTTAGGAGGGGTGCGAGCGATCGCGATGACATTTGCTTTCCCCACCAATGATTCAGTCGCTCGAACAATCTCGGCTCCCAGGTTTCCACTGGCAGCAGTTACAGCTATTCTCATCGATAACCCGTCCGTTGACCAGTCCGATCACCGCCAATTGTCAGAGGGCAGCATATATGAGGAACCCTCGAAATAGAAGACCGGCAATCCCTCCGCCCCATTACGATCCACCCAGACCAGTATAGTTGCGGACGTGACGCTGGCCGGCACATAAACAACCAGGCACCAATAGCCACTTCCCAAAAAAGGAGTTTCAGAAACCGTCAGAAACATCATGACCTGCGTCCGGTTTAAGATTTGCGAAGACAAGCACTGAGCTCGAAGCAAGGCCGAGGGACTTGATGAGAATCAACCTGTCCCGAATGGCACTGACTTAAGCAGGTTCCCCACCATTTCGAGGCACTCCGTGCGGGATTGACAGCGAGTGCTTCAGAATCCCTAAGAGTCTTGTGCTCAAGATGTTTAGAGCCCATCTGAACC
>JAUVSF010000255.1 GCA_030597245.1 Acidobacteriota bacterium | reverse complement strand
TACCCGCCAATATCAGCTTTTTATTGCAGGCCCCGGCGATTTCAATAGCTTGTCGGGCACCCTTGTCATTGTGAATGCGCCCGAAGAAAAGCAGGGTATCATCCAGCCGGAACTGGAAATCAAATTGCTTGATATCAATGCCGTGATGGATGGTTTTGAAATAATCAAGATCCGGCGATCGGTCGGCATCGCTGATGGAAATATAGAACGCTTTCCTGTTGTATTTCTTGTAAACGGGCAGAATTTCGGGCGATGAAAAGCCGTGAATGGTTGTCACTACCGGGGTCGTAGTCAGGCCGGTATAAGTCAGAGGCAGGAAATCAAAATGGTTGTGGATCATGTCGTATGCGTCGGCATGCTCAAAGAGTTCTGAAATGTGCAGGCACTCCCAGACTTTTGGTATGAGCGAGCGGTCTTCTTCATAGCCCCGAGGGCAAACGGCATGCAACGTGCCGCTGGTTTGCGAATCCGCGGTTGCAAACAAGGTTACATCATGACCGCGCGATACCAGCCCCTCGGTTAAAAGGGAGGCCACGTTTTCCCAGGGCCCGTAATGTCGCGGCGGTGTGCGCCAGGCAATGGGCGCGAGCATGGCAATGTGCATGACGGATCCTTTTGTTAATCGGGTTTGTGTGATGCCGACTGGTTTAAAATCTCGTCAGCATAAAGCTTTTGCAATGTCATCAGCGAAAGCAGCCAGGCAAGGGACGATTCGGCGCCGTCATTCTGGTTGATGCCGTCCGCCATCAATCCATCTCGGCAGCCACCGGTCTTGGGATCATAGAGCGGCATATTCAGGTCATTGTGTCCGAGATACCAGTTGAAGCACATGACTGCATTGTCGAACCAGGATTTATCCCTGGTGACATTAAAGGCTTCCACACAAGCTTCGACCATGGCATTGGCTTCAATGGGCTGCTGGTCGAAACGGGCTCTGTGGCCGCCTTTTTCATACCATCCGTTGCTGCCGATGGGTACAAAGTGGCCTTTTTCGGTCTGGATGGTGAGCAGCCACTTGAGGGATCTGAGTCCCATATCGATCATATCGCCGCGTTGCATCCATTGGCCGGATAGCAGCAGGGCATGGGGCAGCTTGCCATTGGCATAGTTCAGAGTGTCCTCAAGCCAGGGCCAGTCGTCTGTTTCATTGTTTTTAAACTGATTGAAAAGCCCTTCGGCAAGAACCTCCCGGATCCTGCGAACATCACTGTCGCCGGAGAATCTATACAGGTAAGCATGGATGCCCACTAGGGAAAAAGCGATGGCGCGGGGAAAATGAACATCTTCTAAAGCTCGCAGTGCCTTTTTGAAAAGGGTCGTGCTCATTGCTAGATGTCCGGGATTCTGAAGGAAAGCCACCGATTTGCCAAGACACCAGAGCGCTCTGCCGTGCGCATCCTCGGATCCGATCTCCTCCATCCACTGCCGCGAATAAGTCATGAAATTGCGAAAGCGCCCAGTTTCTTCATTATAGGCATACAGAAGAAACCCGAGATAATGACCGCTGAAAGAATCAAGTCCCAAGCCGCTTGTTGGCAGGTATGTTTGACCCATGGCGGAAACCAGTAGCGCTCTAGCATTATCATCGGTGCAGTAGCCATGGGTGCGATCGGGAATGGTATAGTTGGCATGTTGCAAGATGCCGGTATCATCGGTAAGAGCTTTCAGGTGATCGAGCTTGATCTCGGGGAGCTCGAAACTCGTGATAGCCCTGATTTTTTCAACATAGGAGTGCCGGGGACGGGGATTCCGGGTCCTGTTCAGCTGAACCTCCCTGAATACCTGGAGGTATTTTCGTGATACTTCCCTCCAGACTGCGTCGCGGCTGAACAAATAGGCTTTCTTACGCATGGCGTGCCGGTCGACATCGTTGTCCAGAAGGTCGATGTTTTGTTCCGCCATGGCATCCAGATTGTGGAAGGGCACAATCCGGCCCCGGTCTTCCGCAAGCATCTCGGTAGCATACCAGTACGGTGTCGAAATGACGGCTTTGCCTGTGCCCATGGCATAGGCAAGGGTCCCGGAGGTAATCTGGGCTTCTTCAAGATAAGGGGTTATGTAGATATCGGCGATCCCGAGAAACTCACATAACTCTTGTAGTTCAACAAAACGATTTTGAAAAATGACATGCTCGCCGATATTGAGTTTGTGCACAAGCTGCTGCAGCATGATACGGTATGCATCCCCATGCGATTTCAAGATATGCGGATGTGTTGCACCCAGGATAATATAGACCACATCAGGGTGTTTTTTGATGACCGCGGGAAGCACCTGCAATACATTTTCAATGCCCTTATTAGGGGAAAGCAAGCCGAACGTGAGCAGCACCTTTCTTCCTTCCACGCCGAACTTGTCTTTGTAGAAGCTGGGATCAATGAAAGGCGTATCCGGAATGCCATGATGGATAAAGACAATTTTGTCCTCGGGTACGGCATAGATATCTTTGAGGAAGTCAGATGCCTTACTGCTCATCACCACCAGTTTGTCGGACAGATCGGATAGCTTGCACATGACGGCACGATATTCCGGTGTGGGGTCCTTCAAAACCGTGTGTAACGTAGTCACCACCGGCATGCGTAGATCGCCCAGTAATTTCAGCAGGTGGCTGCCAGCCGGACCCCCGAAAAGACCGTATTCATGCTGCAAGCAGACAATATCCGTCTGATTTATATTGAGAAATTGAGATGCGACACTATCATCGGTCAAATTGTTCTGGTTGATCTCAAAGCGCACTGTGTCTGGATATGGATAGCCCTCAGGTTTGTCATTCATGGCAATCGCCCAGCAGTAAACATCGGGGGCTTCCGCTGATAAGCCTTTAACCAGATCTGTGGTGAAGGTTGCGATACCGCACTGGCGGGGAAGATGGTTGCCGATTACAGCAACCGAGTCGATTCCCTCATAATACTTAATAACAGATGGCATAACCGCTTCCTTTTTGCTTTGGATGCTTAACCCATGCAGTATAGATGAAATTCCCTACAGCTTCTCTCGGCGTCACTTTGACAGGATTATGGAAAGAGCGGTTGCAGAGAGTATGGCCCACACTTCCGCAATCTCGGCATTAGCGATCCGCAAAACGTAGAGGTAAACGACACCCATCCCACCACCGCCCGACTTTTCTGTGATGCGATAGTGGGTTCCGTCTGCCCCTTGATGAGGAACCCCCCATGCTGACTCCCATGCTAGACTTGTGCGCAAGCAGACGCAACGCAAATCAACGCAGCTCTGATTCGGTAAGGGCACACCAAAATGGCCTTTATCTTGGCCTGAGTTGGATAGAGTGAGTTTCCCGCGGTTACATTTTTGGTTACAATCCGCGAATTTGGGCGATTCTCAGAAAAGGTAGGATTCCCGTAAGTTATTGATTCTAAACTGCCCGGGGCGAAAAGGTCGGCGACGAGACGTCGAGCACTACATCCTGTTCTGTTGATGGCAAACGCTGCAAGAATCACCAAGTGGCAGTGAGCGCGAGTGAACAATCGAACCCGCGCGGGATTCCGTTGGAACGCTTAGTGGTCCTTAACTGATCAGTTCCTCTCAGGCAACACCGCCTTCGCCCGTCAGCGCGATATCTCGTGGTTCCCCGGCGCGACGAGGACGGCGAGGCCGTCGCCCTCGGCCCCAAGGCGGTTGTGCTGTCAACCCTGGCGGCCCATGACTCAGCCAGCATCGACGAAGCGGTGTCGCTCTACCGTGACCTGGGCGGCGTTGTCTCCCAGCTCGAGGACGTCATCCGGGGCGAGCAGCTCCGCGTGCGGCCGCCGATCGAGCCGCCCCAGCAGCACGTCCGACTCTAGCTTTGACTTTGGAGCGGGCTTGTTTCTTAATGAAAGGTTGACACACTGTTTTGTCTAAATGAATGAACCGTCTTTCCGACGTGAAATCCAGCGGGCGTTCCGCTGGTCAGGCCGGCGCCAACACTGAGAGGAGAATCAAAAGATGTATGACGACCCAGAGATTGTTGAGGCGATCCATATCACGGTCTCGGACGACCTGAACAAGTGGGATGATGCGCTTGACTACGCTTACCCTTCGGGACTTCCGAGCGGAGTCATTGCCGAGGATCTAGCTACGGCCTCCGGGATAACAGGAGACCTACGCCCCGTGCTGATTGAGGAGACCACGGAAACGATCGAAAGGACTAAGGGGCTCGGAGGTGGAATCCACCTGGAAGCGAAAGCGGGTCAGTACAGCATCACGGTCACGAGGGAGCCGGTTTCAGTCGTTAAGAAGACCACACGCACTGTCTGGCGCAACCCGGAAGAGGAGGGAGACGCCTAAACGACGGAGAAGCTTTGATGAGTTCTTTGAATGAGGTTCTGGTGACGGCCCGAACTGTAGCTCTTCAGCGCCTGTGGAACACTGAGGCCTCGGAGTTAAGAGACACTTGGTACCATAGCTGACCTGGCTAATTGTGCATTGATTGCTCGCCGACGGGAAGCGTTTTTCTCTTCAATTCCTCTGTACTCTTGGCTCAAGTGAGCTGGAGTGAGTTTCCCGCGGTTACATTCTTGGTTACAATCCGCGAATTTGGGCGATTCTCAGAAATGGTGAAAGTTCCGTAACTAGTTGATTCTAAACTGACCGGGGCCTTTCAAATGACAAATGCCAAGTGGCGAGTGACAAATGGGTGTGTGGCCAGGGTCGCTGATCAAGCAGCAACTGCTGCTGGTAGGGTTCGAGGCCATTCGGCGTTTGACACTTGTCATTTCCCTTGCCTCGCACAGGATTTTAGGTCCTGTGCGTTTCAGAGTTCAGCATTCAGCCGGGTTGAGAACCAAACTCTCATCCATTCCCAAGGATTGGTCCAGTCGATTTTGGGAAAGCCCGTCGACCCTTCTAAACATTTGGATCCACTCGGCAAAGGTTTGGGGCCCAGGGAAGGGGTGAGTAGCCGGAGAATCCGATTGGCAACGCACCCGGATGCTACTTCTTCCTGAAGTGGACAACATAGCCGCCGCCTGCGGCCATTCTTGCCATGAGCTTGCTCGCTGAAGTTACGTCCACCGAACTCTCCCAGATGCGTTCCGGGTAGTCAGCAACTTCTTCAGCATCTGAGTAGATTCCCGCCTCGTATTCGCCTGCTCCAAGGAATCGGAGTGGGATCTCAACCTCTCTAACCTGGTTCGCGTTCATACCACCCAGAAACCAGCTGTCATCCGACTTTCGAGCCATAATGATGAACTGCCCCGGGAAGCCGTCGAGGACCTTGGTGTCGTCCCAGGTCGTCGGAACGACTTTAAGGAAAGCGAGTCCTGCAGGGCTCATCCGGTAACTGTAAGGGGTGTCGGGAGCAACCTGCAAAGGGCTTTCGAAAACTACAAACATAGCGAGCTGATGGGCACGAGTTCCCATCACGAACGGACCAGGTTCGTCTGACCCGATGGCGCGAAACGTTTCCTGTGTTTTATGGCGAAAACCACCTGGCGTGAAGTCTATCGGCCCGCAGAGCATACGCGTGAAGGGGACCGTCACGTTGTGTTCGGGGGTTACGCGTTCGCTCCACTTACTGTACTCGTTGCCGAGCACACCCTCACGGGTCAGGAGGTTCGGATATGTACGGCGGAAGCCGGTTGGCTTGTAGGCGCCATGGAAGTCTACCGTGAGCCTATGCTTCGCTGCCAGCTTGACGAATCGGTGATAGAAGTTGACCATTTCCTGATCGTCCCGCTGCATGAAATCCACTTTGACGCCGGCTATTCCCCACTTCTCATAGAGTGGAAAGGCTTTGTCCATTTGCTTGTCGGCGTTGTCCCAGTCGAGCCAGAGAAGGATCCGGACACCCTTATCGCCAGCATATTCGACCAGCTCGGGGATGTCGAGTTCAGTGATAGACTGGGTGATGTCAGCATCGGGATTTCCTACCAGGCCGAAAGGGTAATTCAGGTCGAAAGGAGGGCCATACCAGGTCCAGTCGACGAGTTGGTACTCCCAACCCATTTCAGCTGCAAAGTCGACGAAGTATTTCATGGAGTCGGTACTCATTCCGACCTTTCCGTCTTTGAAGTCGGGCGCGTAACTACCAGGCCACCAGCGATCCCAAGTAGAAATACCGGGAGTGATCCAAGTGGGATCCTCAATTGCGACGGGTTCGTTGAGGTTGACGATAAGGTTGGATTCAATCAGATCCCCCGGTTTCTCGCCAATCAGGATGGTCCGCCAGGGTGAGTTGCGGGGAGCCTGGCTGATCACGGCGACGTCAGGTTCGTCGAGCCGCGGAGAGAGCATCGTGACAACCGCGTTGGCTGCCGTGCCCGACCGGGTGAAATAGACGCCGGCCCAGTCGGTAAGGTTCGCCTCAGTGAGGGCTATCCAGACATCGTCGAGCTGAACCACCAGAGGACATCCAATAATGGTGCCGGGGTTGATTTCACTGATCTTCTTCTCGACAAACTCCGTCTCCTGGTGCGACCTGAAGGAGCCATAGTCTGCTATCCAAACCCCGCGTTCCGGCGGAAAATGAAACTCGCTTCGCTCGGAGATCAGCTTGAACTTACCGATAGAGGACTGAACAGGTATTGAGTACCTGAAACCTATGCCGTCGTCATAGGCACGGACAATAAATTCGAGAGTGCGGCCGGGAGCGTTTGTCTCAGCCAGAGTGATTGATAGCTCGTTAGCGTGGTTCCGAATCCTGGCGTGCGTTCCCCAAACCGGCTCCCAGGTGTCATCGATCGTGCTCTTCCGTTCATTCTGAAGGGCCAGCCCTTCAGCAAACGGGGGCATCCCTTTGAAGTCGAGACCGAACGGTGAATCGAGCAATACAACTTTGCCCTTGTAGGAGACAGAGTAGTAGAGGCGCTGACCGGATGGATAAGGTGCAAGTCTCTCCTTGATTTCGAGGGTGACGACGATATCACCACTGGGTGAGGAGACAGTTGCTGCACTGAGTGGGATCGTAGAAAGCAAGGAAACTACCAGGATCGAAATGCTCGACCACAGTCGTGCCACTGAGAATCGCCTTGTTTCCATGAGATACACCTCCATTAGACGGTTTCATCTGATTCCATGAGTAAGTTTAGTGGCTATTGTCTTTTGCGGGTAGTCCGGCGTCAAAGTGAAAGGGGCTTGAGGCTAGGGTCTTGGGGGCTTGGAGTATTGGAGTACTGGAGTCTTGGGG
>JAUVSF010000492.1 GCA_030597245.1 Acidobacteriota bacterium | reverse complement strand
GTCCGGTTGATGGCTTTGCCCCAGGTATAGGCGGCTTTGATAAAGAGCCCGCCGGTGAATCGACGGTTGACCGCAACTTGCAGTGAGTGATAGTTACCACTCAACCATCCATCCCAGTAACGGGTATTGGTGGTGCGGATCGGGTACTCCTTACGGCTTGTCGTTGAACCCACTGTATTAGGACCTGCCCAGTTGAGCATGTTGTCAGCCAGTTGCCTGGTGGTTTGCGTTCCTACATAACCCGTAGAAATAACAACGTCCGCCGGCAGCTTCCGCTCGTACATGACGTTCCAGGACTGGATGTAACCACGATTGATCCTGTCCGCCGGCATCGTCCGCATATCAACATACGATGGGATCGGACTAATGGATCCCTCAGCCGTATCCGGTCCGCCAAAGATCGGAATACCGTCCTGAAGATTACCTTCCGGTGTGAATGGGTTGTTCTCGGGGAACTCACCCGCAATTGTCAGCGGATAGGAACCGCGGAGAGGTCGGCTGAACGGAATCGGGCTGTATGTGACTCCGTAGCCCACCCGGAAAACATCGTTATCGGACAACCGGTAGGCCATACCAAGCCGTGGAGCAAACAACTTCTTACTAACGGAGATGTCGTTGCCCAGGACGACCGGGCGGCAGTCAGGCCCAGCCGAATTATCTTCAGGGTTACAGGGAAACGTTGCGTTGACCGGCATGAACTCCATGGCACGGTCCCAACGTGTGATCAGCGGATAGTACTCCCAACGAAGACCGAGCGTGAGGGTCAACTTCGGAGTCACCTGCCAGCGATCTCTAAAGTAGAAGGCACTCTGCCACTCGTTAGTCGTCATGGTTTCCCACTGCAGGCTCTTGCCGGACCAGCTGTTCTGACCCAGGAGAAAAGAAGCCCATGCATTACGATCGGTTCCTCCGCCGTCCACGTTGGACGTAGTCTCGGCAGAGAAGTTGAACCGGCCGCGGGGGCCTGCTCCGATTTCCGGCTGCCAGTGGTTCATTTGGTGTCGCACCAGGTCAAAACCGAATCGGAATTCATGGGAACCCTTGGTCCAGCTGAAATTCTGCGTAAACGTGAGGCTGTCCTCGTCCCGAAAAATCGGCGTCCAGCCATCGACCTGGCCCCAGGTCCGGTAACCACTAACATCGAAACGCGGAAGGCCGCCGCAGCGGTTGACGCCGTCTATGATACAGGCTTGTTCTTGACCCGGCGCAGCATTTGTTCCCGAAAGTCCAAGGACTTCCTCGCCAAAATTGCCCAGTTCGAAGTCTTGGCCGAGTACCTGCTGGTCCATGTCGGTGAAACCGAAATTCGTGTCAAGCAGGAAAGTCGGGGAAAGCGTCCAGGTTTGACCGATTCCATACACCCTGACGTCGGTGTCTCCGACACCATCACCAGAACTGCCGATGGCGCCGCCGCCACCCAGTCCGAATCTGGCCTTGTTCTTGACCTGGGCATCCATCCAGCTGAACTTACCCCACAGCCGGTGTGAGTCGCTGATATACCAGTCGCCTTTGATATCGGTGTTGTACCGATTCATAACCTCTGAGCCCCCGACCTCATGGTTGCTGGTCAAACCGGGCAGGTTGGGTAACGGAAGCAGGGACTGCATTTTCAGGGATGCTTCATCGAACCGATCCGAGGGGATAATGTTACCAGGAAACGCCTGACGCCCTTCTCCGGTCGCCGGGTCTCCTGTCAGCGGATCGTAAATAATTTCGCCGACTGCCAGGAACTCGCTGAAGTCTCCCTGCCGCATTGCTGCAGTCGCAACGGTACTTGTGGCCGAGGTTCCGCGCGACTGCTGCGTAGCCTCGAAACCGACGAAGTAGAACACCTTGTCCTTGACAATCGGACCACCTATGGTGCCCCCCCACATGTGCCTTCGGCCTACAGGCTTGTCGGCCTTACCATCGCCATCAGTATCAAGGAAATTGAAGAAGTCTCTGGCGTTGAGAGCACTGTTCTCATGGTACCACCAGGCTGAACCATGCAACTCGTTCGTACCGGACTTGGTAATAACGGTCGTTGCAGCACCACCCGCGAAACCCTTTTCGGCGTCGAAGTTATTGGTTGAAATATCGACAACCTCGATGGTTTCTGAAGGAGGCACGTATGCAGTGTGGTGCGGCAGCCAAATGTTGACACTGATCGCACCGTCGATGCGTGTGTTGTTGCTGTTACGGTTGGTACCGTTAATGTTGGCAGAAAGTGCACGGCCCGGAGTGTCGGTGATTGCGTTCTGGAATCTGGCCATCGTGGCTCCAGGCACCAGGTTGATGAGGCTCTGATAGTTCCGAAAGGAACCCATCGGAAGATCCTCGATCTCCTCGGCATCCAACTGCGCCGACACGTCGGTCGTATCGGTCTTCAGGACCGTGGCCGCACTCGAAACCGTGATCGATTCGGTGATTTCACCGACCTGTAGAACCACGTTCTCACGTGTCAACTGACCGACCTCCACCTTGACTCCCTCGGAGACAGCGTTCTTGAACCCTGTCAGGCTCACCGTGAGGGTGTGAAAGCCAGCCGGAAGGTTTGGCAGAGAAAAGATTCCGACGTCATTAGTCAGTGTCGTCTGAGTGAAATTGGTGGCGGGGTTCAGTATTGTAACCTCAGCACCCGGGATCGCTCCACCCGTTGTGTCGACAACTCGACCCGTCACTGAGCCGTAAAGCGCTTGAGCTTGAGTCTCGACTGAGACTCCCCAGGTAATAACCAGGGCCGCACATAGCGCCAACAGCACCAACTTGACGGGCTGTCGTGTTAAGCGACTAGTCATTAGTTTCCTCCTTTTGCATTTGCTTGTACGAATTCAACAGTAAAAAGCAAAATAGTGAATAAACTGTCTTTACGAGATGTAATTTCAGAATTTTCGAGAATCAACAACTAAACTCTCTTTGCATAACATCCGACCGACGTTGAAACCGACTTCAACGTGGTCTTCATTCTACCCCCATCTTATGCAATCAGAATGCCAGACCTAACGCTGATTTGAACATTTCTTCATTTCAGGCATCTAAGTATCAGTAAATAAATATTTTAAAGGAATATCCTTCTGTCGGATTTCTGCCTGAGATTGACAAGTTTCTTCAAAGCATCCAAAAAGTTGGACGAAATTCCGGCTTCAGTCCAAATTCTTGAATCGGAGCGGTGCTTGGAAGCGGGATCTGGGGGCTTCTTAAGAGTAACCACGAAATCACGAAATCACCAGGAAGGGGCCGAACGCTATCAAAGGAGGTCCTTTGTGCTTTTGTGTTTTAGTGGTTAATCCTAAAGAGTCCCCAGTTCCCAATTATGTAGAATGAAAGCGTTAACATGAGAATCCTCTGCTCCAAGATGATCCTGATTCTATGGATCGGCCTGATTCCGGCTTTTCCGCAGACGGAAGAAATGGCACAGCAAGCCCAATTGGCGAGCAAAGCCATGAGTTCCGGGGATTACTTGCGGGCAGCCTCCATCTATGAAGAGCTGGTTAAATCGCTTCCGGATAACCCGGGTCTGAAAATGAACCTCGGAATGGCCTACTACATGGGTGGCCAATACGCCCTGGCTTTGCCCCATCTTTCTTCAGCTGTCGAAGGTGACACCAACCTGCTGCAAGCCTGGCTTTTTCTCGGATCAACTCAACTGGAACTGGGCCAAGCGGACAAAGCGGCAACTTCGTTAAGAACCTACTTGAAGAAGAATCCGAGAGACGCGAGTGCACAGCAGATGCTGGGAGACGCGCTTCTCGCAGGAAACAAGGCCGATGAGGCAGAACAAGCGTTCAGAAGGGCGGTTGAGATTGATCCCAAGAACCCGAGATCCTGGTTCAGACTGGGGAGCACTTACGAGAACATGGCAGCTGAATCCTTCCAGGAACTCGAACGGATTGCACCCGAATCGGGCTACTGGTTCGCCTTGATCGCAGCCTCCAGGGTAGCCCAGAATCAGAACTCGAGCGCGCTCTATTTCTACCGCAAAGCTCTTGAGCAGAAACAGGACCTTCGCGGGATACACTTTGCGATCGGTCAAATCTACAAGGAGACTGAGCATCCTGAATGGGCGGAACAGG
>JAUVSF010000117.1 GCA_030597245.1 Acidobacteriota bacterium | reverse complement strand
TAACCCGAGGTCCAGAGGCGGTAAGGTGTACGATACGGACGGCTCTGCCTTCTTCGAAACTACCCTTGTTCTAGAGAGGCCGACCCGCATCGAGGTCCAGGCTGAGGGGCCACTTGGCTTTCCACAGGCGAAACAGAAGGTTTCCAAGACTCTTTGGGTGGTCCCCGGTGCGCATATCGTGGGAGAGGGCATCGTCCTCGAGATTCATGGTTTTATAATTCAGGTCCTGGAACCGCTACCCAAAGATGTCGCTCGAGTTGGTGTGCCTTTGGAGGTCCGAGCAAAGCTCGGAATGACCTGAGGATGTACATTTGAGCCCGGTGGGCTCTGGAATGCCGACAAAGTCAAACTCGAGGTGAAGGTCGAGCTCAATGGTGAGGAGATGAGCCGGATTGCCTTGGAATACTCAGGTGAACCAAGCACTTTCGTGGGCCAATTCAAACCGGAACTTCCAGGCGACTATCAGTTGGAGTTTATAGCGGCAGATCCATCGACTGAGAATTTTGGAATCTTCCGTACTACAGTTCAGGTTCAGTAGGATAACGGAGTTGTGGCTCGTTGTCTTTTGACTCTTCGACGCTTGGTATTTGCAGTTGAAAAAGGGTAACAGAACTCCGCATGATAGTATTCGAGAACAGAAAGCCTAGCCGCAGGCCGAAGTTCAGAGCGAGTACGCTTTGGGGAGTCTCGCCAATTAATCAACCCGTTGGCTTTGCGAGCAACAAGGTCGAGGTGATCTAGCCGGTTTCAGCCTTAAGGTATTGCTATGATGCGACTAAACAACCAAGTAGCCATTGTGACTGGCGGTGGCGCCGGCATTGGCCGGGCCATCGCTGAGTTATTCGCGCAAGAAGGGGCGCACGTCGTAGTTGTGGACTGGAATGGAAAGGATGCTCGAGACACTGCGCGGCGCATCACCAGCATCGGTGGTAAGGCCCTTGTGATCGAGACGGATGTGTCCAGGAAGGAGGCCGTGGACTCCATGGCAACTCAGACCCTGAGAGTCTGTGGTCACGCTGACATTCTGATCAACAGCGCTGCCGTTGCAGAAGGGGATGGCGTCCTGGAGATCGGTGAGGAGACTTGGGATTCTGACCTGAGCGTGGTGCTCAAAGGGGTCTTTCTCTGCTCCAAGGCCGTGATGCCTGCGATGATGGAGCAGAGACGGGGCAACATTGTCAACATTGCTTCAGTCAACGGTTTGGCCGCCTTTGGGCACGCGGCCTACAGCGCCGGGAAGGCCGGCGTTGTGAATCTGACCAAGAATATGGCTGTTAAATACGGTCAATTCAACGTGCGGGTCAACGCGATCTGCCCGGCAACCATTCGGACGCCTGCCTGGCAGTCCCGTGTGGAAGCTGACCCCCAGGTCTTACAACGGCTGGCCAAATGGTATCCACTGGGCCGAATCGGCGAACCGGAAGACGTGGCCAAGGCAGCCCTGTTTCTGGTTTCCGACGACGCCGCTTGGATTACGGGCGAGACCCTCATCGTCGATGGTGGCCTGCTGGCCGGTAGCTACCGCATGGCGCAGGAACTGGCGGCCCAGTCGCCTAAGAGGGCTTGAAGCCCCGTATGCAGCAAGGATGCCGGCGCTACGAACAGCAGTCTCTATCACCTCGCTATGCAACCTCGTGAGAAGCGCATGCTAGACCAGTTGGGCATTCTGTGGAGTCGTACCTTCCGACTACTATGAAACCAAGACATGGATCCATGGGAAAATCCTATCTCTCAACCTCGATCAAACAGGGTGAAAAACGACTCACTGAAAGCCCCTCCATTTAAGAGGATTGGTTTCATCTCAACGCGAATCGCTGGTACCGATGGCGTCTCACTTGAAATTGAGAAATGGGCGAATGTCTTAAAGCGCAATGGCTGCGACTGTTATTACTTCGCAGGGGAATGTGATCGGCCAAGCGAGAACAGCTTCCTGGTGGAGAAAGCCTTCTTTGGACACCCTGAAATAGAAGACATTACGGCAGCGTGTTTCGGTCGTTATCGGCGGCCGCGCGAAATAACGGCAAAGGTTCAAGAACTGAAGGACTATTTCAAAGAGCAGATTTATCAGTTCATAGAACGGTTCGGCATTGAAGTCATCATCCCTGAGAACATCCTGGCAATTCCCCTGCACATTCCGTTGGGGTTAGCGCTCACGGAGTTCATCTCCGAAACACTTTTCCCTACGATTGCACATCACCACGATTTCTACTGGGAGAGGGATCGGTTCTTGGTCAATTGCGCTCAGTCCTATCTGGACTGCGCGTTTCCCCCTGAGTTAAACAGTGTGTTACATGCGGTGATAAACTCACTGGCAGCAGAGCAACTGAGTCACCGGCGTGGCATTTCCAATACCCTGATCCCTAACGTCTATGACTACGCCTCACCCCCGGAACCCCCGGACGAATACGCCGCAGACTTGAAAGCACGTATCGGCTTGGAGGAGGATGATCTCTTAATTCTACAGCCGACTCGAATCGTTCCCCGCAAATGGATTGAGCGTGCCATCGAGATTGTTTCACTCTTGGAGTTGCCAAACCCCGTGTTGGTGGTCTCCCACGCCAGCGGAGATGAGGATACATTGTACTTTCCGCGGATTATGGAGATGGCTGAGCGTTGGGGTGTAAAGATACGTGCCATCGACCATCTGGTCAATTCGTCCCGTGCCTCGAGTCCGGGCGGCGATAAGATCTACTCGATAGGGGATATCTATCAGGCAGCCGATCGAGTCTTGTATCCGTCCGGTTATGAAGGTTTCGGGAACGCGTTTCTGGAGGCAGTCTACTATCGCAAACCCATTGTGGTGAATCGATATTCGATCTATGTAGCCGACATCGAACCCAAAGGTTTCGACGTCATACCTTTCGACGGGTTTGTTAGCAGGCAGACGATTCATCAGATCCGGAACATCTTGGAGAATAATGAAAGGCGGGAAGAAATGGTGAATAGGAACTATGAATTAGCCCGTCGTTTCTACTCCTACGAAGTACTGGAGGAGGGCTTGCTCCGCCTTCTCTTTCAACTGTCCCACCAGGAGAACTGGATCAACTCGTCGGTCAGAACGGGGAAACACTAATCTCCGTCATTACTTGAGAAACCCTGAATTAACGACTGCTATGACCGGATACACCTCTCAGACCGTCTCGGCCCTGGGATTTCAAAATTGCAGTCGGCGGCAGGACATGCTGAAAACAAACCTGCCATCTCCCCTGACCCCGACCAATCTTGGCCTCTCCGGCTGAGTCCGCAGAGTACACCTGTTGCCTCAAGTAAAAATGTTCACGAACGGGACATTGCGGCGTGGCTCTCAACCAGATAACATTATGGCCAAGAGAGGTTTCTCTTGCTCGACGGTCTCAACATTGCATTACTCCACTATTCGTGTCCTCCGGTGGTGGGAGGAGTTGAGGAGATTCTGCACCGGCAGGCCTCTCTTTTCCACCGCTACTTCTACGTTGTCAAGGTACTTGCGGGCACTGGTGAACAATACACATCGGACTACCAAGTGGAGTTAAACCCCCTTTTGGGGTCTCGGCATCCCTCTGTGCTTGCGGCCCAACGACTGCTCAACGAAGAAAAGGACAGTCGGGAGGTAGCGGAACTGGTCTCCTGTCTTTGCGATTATCTCAGGAAATCTTTGGCAGGGTTTGACATCCTCATAGCTCATAACGTCGTGAGTATGGCCTATAACCTTCCGCTAACTCTCGCTATCCGACGCTTGGCGGACGAAGGGGCTCTCACTATTATCAGTTGGAACCACGATTCCCCTTACTTCTATTCTGCTTATCCGAACCGGCTGGACGAAGAACCCTGGGCAGTTCTTAAGCGCCCCCACCCCAACATCCATTATGTGGCTATATCTGAAACCCGGCATCAGCAGTTTCGACACCTGTACGGAAGCGGTGCTGCGATTCAGGTTATTCCCGACGGGATCGACCCAAGCGAGTTTTTTCGGTTGGATCCGCTGACGAGTCGCCTCATACACGAACAACGGCTATTTGAAAGCGACTTTGTGATGGTCCATCCCGGGCGTCTTCACCCGCGGAAAAATATGGAAATGTCTATCCGGGTCACCCGTGCCATGCACGATAAGGGCATTCAGGCAAAGCTCATTATCACCGGCGCCTACGATCCCCATGATGCAGGCACCCATGACTATCACTTGAGAGTTACGGACCTGCGTCGGCAGTTAGGGCTAGTAAATGATGTTTTGATCCTCGCTGGGTATCGTTTCAAGAACGGCCTAAAGATGACTCCTGACCGAATCAGAATGCTCGACCTCTATCACATTGCAGACGTTCTTTTCCTGCCGAGTCGCCAGGAAGGCTTTGGGATCCCATTGCTTGAGGCCGGCCTGATCGGTCTTCCCGTTGTCTGCTCTTCTATTCCAGCGTTCCGGGAGATTGGTGGACAGGAAGTCTGCTTTATTGAACTGGATGACAGCCCAAAGCGAATAGCTGGAAAAATCATCGACTACGTTAGTGGGCTTCAACAGGGTCGACTTTTCCGCAGGGTGATCAGCGACTTTACCTGGGACCACATCTTTGTGCACAAGTTCTTGCCACTTCTGGAGGAGGTCACTCGGGACCATTGTAGCAAGCAGCGCTCGCACAGAGTTCTTGCGGAAAACAGCCCCTAGTCGGTGAGGATCTGTTCCATGGCTGCCATTAGGATGCCCTCGACTTCAGGCGCCACCAGTGAAGCGTTTGGTCCTGTTTCGTATCCACCCTGGCTGTAGGCGATTTCTGTGCCGATGTAACCAGGGCCATACTCTCCATAGGCAGCCATGGCCACAAACAGGTCGGGACGCATTCTCTGAGCTGCCAACTGGTACTCGACAAAAAGTTCACCAGGCATGTGGAGTATTCGAGCATTCCCGATTCGCAAGCAAGAAATCTCGGTCTCATCGCCTGCCTGATAGCGATGCAGCCAAACCAGGTCATTAGCCGCTGAAAACCGATCGGGGGCGGAAGCGGATTCGTCTTCCAGAATTGCTTCCAGCTTTCGCTCATCCAGATGTGAAGCAATAGGCAATCTAACCTTCGTGACTTCCCAACTCAGATCCCTGGAGCCAATCGGATTTTTTTCAGTCCTCGCCCAGGCCGCAGCCATAGCGGTCGCAACTCGGTCGGCTAGAACCTGTCTGTTCTCGTGGGAACCATCATTCCACTTGCCGGCACCAATGTTTCCGCCCGCTCCAGTAAAGTGAATGTGCATTATGCCTGTAGCTTCCTGGCGTTGGTTGCGTGCCATTCCCGGAAAGTCAGGATTTGCCTCGCCTGTGCGGTAATAGCTTTGCGGGTGAGTGGCGTAGTACGTCAACACCACCAGTGGTTTCTCGCCATTCCACAAGCTGACCATCTTCAAAGCCGGGTCGATCACTCCGGTTGGTTTGGCTCGAATCTCCGGGTCTTTACACGCAGTAAAGCGCATATGCTCTACCTTGCCGTCAGGACCCAGAATTCGACGGTTCGACGCAACCTTCTCAACCTGTGCCTGGCCCAGTCCCAATTGAGAGACCGGCTGAGCCTTCTTCAATGACTGTCGCAAAGCCGCGGCGGCACGAAACTCGACGTCTCGTGCAAAGGCTGCGTCAAAGAACTGCTGATTGATTCCATACTTGGCGAGAAGTTCATCTGTTGTGAAGTCACAGCGCGGGGCGTCATGCTGGTGCAGAGCGTGAACAGCCACCCTCTCAACAGTCGTACCGGCTGCCTCAGCCAACGATTGACGGAACGACTGGTACGCGCCATTACTGAGGCCGATCCAGTCGATAGTGCACATAACGATAGGTCTACCCTTCCCCATCAGCACGAGTCCTCGACAACTCAGCGGAGAGGCCACAGCAGTTGTGGAATCATAGGCCAGGGGGCTTCCAACCGGAGGAGATGCATCGATCTCGAAAACAGCAACTTTAAGTGATTCGCCCGCCAGAGCCGGGAGAACCAAAACCAGGGTAACCAATGTCAAGACAATAGTCATTCGAATAGACATAGCTTTCGAACCTCGCGATCGGTTAGCGATTATCGCTTGTTTGCCGCCAATCAATCTTCACAATTCACGACGCACAATTCAATAGTAGATCTCCACGGGCCGCGTTAGAATAGCTTTACGGCAATAAGTAAGTGTAACGCTTTTGGGAAGAACTCCCCGGAAATGGAGGGACTTTGAAATGGGCAAAAAAGATTTGACACGGCGGCAGTTCATGGCTGCTGCGTCAGCGGGTTCTCTCGCTGCTTCCAGTTTCAGAACGGTTCATACCTATGGAAACATCACGGGAGATGCCGGCAAACTGGCAATCCTGGGTGGTACACCGATCAGAAGGAACCAGGATTGGCCCGAATGGCCCTACTGTGATGACGTCGTCGTAGAGTCGATAGTAAATACGACGAAAAGCGGAATCTGGTGCAGGATTCAATCCGCTTCAGGCACGGTTCCCACATGGGAAGAGAAGTTTGCCAATTTGATGGATACGGAATACTGCGTAGCAACAGGTTCGGGAACGCAAGCTCTTCACACAAGTGTGGAAGCGCTGGGTATAGGTCCGGGCGACGAAGTCATCACCTCCCCTTATACCGACCCAGGAACAATCTCGTCGATTATCTCTGCTCGCGCCCTGGCTGTTCTCGCGGACCTGGATCGCGAATCCTATCAGCTGGATCCTGAAGATGTGGGGCGGAGAATAACGGAAAACACGAAGGCCATTATGCCGGTCCACATGATGGGACAACCCGCCGATCTGGACAGCATCATGAGAATCGCGAAAAAGCACAATTTGAAGGTCATAGAGGATGCCGCCCAGGCACATCTCTCCGTCTACAAAGGCAAGAAACTGGGAACCATCGGGGACGTGGGATGTTTTAGCTTCCAGGCGAGCAAGACGATTGCTTGTGGTGAAGGGGGAGCAATTATCGGTAATGACGAACAACTGATGGACCAGTGCTACACCGTGCATAACCACGGTACGTCTCGCAGAGGCGTTACCGAGGTCATAGGTCCAAAGTACAGGATGAATGAGTTCGAGGCGGCGGTGCTGTTGGGCCAGTTAGCCGGTGTAGAAGAACGTTTCCTCCGGCGTAACGAGAATGCCGCTCATCTGACATCGAGGCTGAAAGATTTCCCGGGCGTCAGGCCGCAGAAGCTTTATGAAGGTACCGAAAGTGGTTCCTTCTACATTTACGCCATGACTTACAAGAAAGAGCATTTCAACAATGCCGACCGAGATACCTTCCTGAAGGCTTTAGCTGCCGAAGGTGTGAATCTCAGCGGATATGTGAAGACCGGTCTCCACACCCAACCCTGGGTAGATCACATCCTGGATTCCAAAGTTTACAAAAAGATGTATTCCGCCAAAAGACTCCAGCAGTACCGGGATGAGCTCAGTTGCCCCGTGTGCGACCAGGTCTGCCAGGAGATGGCCATGGTCTGGGCCTCTGGGCCTCTGCTCGGAACCAGGGAAGACATGGATGACATCGTAGACGCAATCTTTAAGGTTTACGAGAATAGGGACCAACTGAGCAAGGTATGATTGATATGAGAAACCTGACTCCCTTGTCTTTGACTCTGCTGACACTGTCTCTGCTGCTGGCGGTCTGCCAGTCAAGAGCGCCGGAAGAAGCGCAAAGTGTGGCTGTCGACCCGGAGCCGGCGTTACAATTGGCCTGTCGTATCAACAGTTACGGAGCGTTTCAGGAGGCTGCCTGGAACCACTTGCCGGAAATAGGCATTAAACACATCTTTCTGAACATACCCGAAGCAGAGGAAGTCGAGAGCACCAAGAAGAGACTTGCAGAACACGGCCTGACCGTCGTTGTGTTGCGAGGTGATACCGATCTCTCCCAGGAGTCCTCTTTAGGAGAACTGGAAGCTCAGCTTGCAATTTGTCAGGACATGGGGGTCGAGTACATGTTTCTCTCGCCGAAGCGGCACGGTGCGGCAAAAGAGACCATCTATAACCGCCTGCGAGAGGCTGGAGACATTGCACAGAGGTATGGGGTTACTATCGTCCTCGAGACACATCCAGATCTTGGTACAAATGGGGACGTTCACCTGGAGACCATGAAGCAGATCGATCATCCCGACGTCCGCGTCAACTTCGACACAGGGAACATACACTACTACAACGAAGGCACCGATGCTCCCACTGAGCTCAGGAAGATCATCGACTACGTCGCTACGGTGGAGATCAAGGATCACAACGGCCTCTACAATGACTGGAATTTCCCTACCTTGGGGCAAGGCGTTGTAGATATTCCCGAGGTCCTGAACGTGCTGAGAGAACACGGTTACGATGGACCGCTCACCATGGAGATCGAAGGGATCAAGGGTGTTGAATGGGATGAGGAAACGACCCTGCAGGCCATCAAAGATTCGGTGATCTATCTTCGCTCGCTCGGTCAGTTCAATTAGTTTCAGAAAGGCTTGTCAAAGAATGCTACGAAAATCGAGTGAAGTCCAAATCTATTTGTGCCTTAGCCTTTTGGTGGGTCTTGTTTGTTGTGGAGGCGGGGAAGGTAAACTTGACAAGATGCCTGAAACTGCCAGTGCTCCTGAGAAGTTGATTGCCCGCACCTTCAACTCCGGATTCGAATTAGCCCATGACACTTACAACGGCATGGGTGTTGGCAGCGACGGCAGAATTTATTATGTACTCTCTTCCGAGTCATATGAGATCGGCGCTCAGATGTACTCCTATGACCCGGCTACAGACAGCATCCAGCACGTGGGAGATCTCACAGAGGCATGTGGAGAGAAGGGGAAGAAGACCATTGTCCAGGGCAAGTCTCATGTCAATTTTGTCGAAAGTGACGGCAAACTCTACTTTGCAACGCATGTGGGCTACTACTCCATCATCGACGGGATGGAAAAGACAGGCCTACCCCCTGAGGGCTATGACCCATATCCCGGAGGCCACTTCCTGGCCTATGACATCAGTACAGGAGAGTTTCAGGACTTGACTGTTGCACCTCGCGGCGAAGGTATCCTGTCTATGAGCATGGATACCCAGCGGGGCCACCTCTATGGGATCACCTGGCCTCTCGGTCACTTCCTGCATTACAGCCTGGAGAGTCAAGAACTCAAGGATCTGGGAGCGATTTCCAGAAAGGGCGAGGATGGAAAAGACGAGGAATATCGAACTCTTTGCCGGGCCCTCGTAGTCGATCCCGATGAAGGCTCGGTCTATTTCACCACGGGAGAAGGTGCGATTCTGCGCTATCGTTACGACTGGGACTCCATCCAGACCGTGGAAGATGAAGACCTGAAGAAGGACTATTTTGGCCTCTATGATCCAAGTTCTCCGGGTCACATGGGTTACAACTGGAGACAGGTGATCTGGTACGACTCAGGCAAGATGGTGTATGGGGTACATGGGAACTCCGGCTACTTGTTCCGCTTCGATCCTCGAACCGTGAGAGTCGAGGTCTTGGACCGTCTCACTTCATTGCCCTCGAAACGAAGCGGCATGTTCGATCAGTTCAGCTACGGCTATCTAGGTTTTGCTTTGGGACCTGATGGGCAGACTCTACACTACCTCACGGGCGGACCGGTCTATGTGGCCGGCAAGCGGGTGAGAGGTAAAGAGAGTACCGCGATGGGAGAATCGAAAGGGATCGAGAACCTCCATCTGATCACCTACCACATCCCCACAGGGAAATATACCGACCATGGTCCGATCTTCTACGAGGACGGCCAGAGGCCGGCTTATGTGAATGCCATTGCCGTGGGAAAAGACGGCAATGTATATACACTGGCAAGGATTACGGAAGGGGATCACACGCGGACAGACTTGATCAGTATTGAAGGTCCGTTCCGCGAAAGGGATGAACATAGCCCGCGGTAGCACCCTGCGCTTTGGCCTTGCGGAACATGTCGGTGTTGCGGGGATACAAGCTTCTCAGTCCGCTTCACGAACCACTCGCAGCTCTTCGGAATCGGCAATTTTCCAGAAAACCTCATCCCGAGTTAGGAGCAAGGCATCTCTGTCCAATGCGCACTGTGCAATATGGGAGTCCGGAGTCGAAACGGCAAGACCTCTGTTCTGCAATCTTCTTCTTAGCAACCCGACTCTAATCCAGTGAGCCCAGGGCGTCTCATGAAGAGGAAGGTCTGAGACTAAATCCTCAATTGCCCTTCGCTCTTGAGGGTTAGGAGTTCCACTGATCAGTTCGGCCACTACAATAGGTGATAGGATGACGATGTGCGCGGCAAGTGCCTCTTCCAGGACTCGAATCGTTTCACCTCTGAAGAAATCAATCCAAACAGAAGTATCAACCAGCATCCCTTTCACGGGAGATCTCCAAATCGATGTCAAATCGGACCTTTCCCTTCAGCGCCATGGCCTTCTCGTAGGCTCGAGCCCTCCGCACCAGTTGGAGACCCTCAATTAAGGTTCCGGTAATTCCCTTCCCGGTGGTCCTGACGGCATCGTCAAGCAGTTCTTCCGGAAGATTTGCCGTTATTCGTTTAGTGGCCATACTTCAATCATGACATCAATCAATACGCTAATCAATATAAATTGGCGGTGTGGACCACAAAACCCTGTCAGCCGGCGAATCACGCCAATTTCGCGAATCCTGCCTGGAGGCGAACGATGCCCTCATTTCTCCTCAGGGGACTATCTTCTCTGTTCTTCCATGCTCTGCTGCAGGCCGACCAAAGGCTTGGGGTTGGCGGAACTTTCGACGGCTTGGAGGGCAATGCCTTCGGCCTAACCGTAGGACTTCTGCAACTGCTGCCAGAGACGCGAGATCTGTGCGGACTGTTCCTTGATGGTTTGCTCGAGTGATTCGATTCGTGTTTTCAGAATGTTTCGCTCACCATCATAATCTTTGGCGAGAAGTTCCTGCAGGCCGCAGCCTGAGCCTCGAGCCTCTCAGTACTCTCTCTGACGGCTTTGCCGACCGCCGTTTCTAACTCGTTAGCCCGGATATTTCATGAATTCCTCGACCCGGTCGGGAAGTAGGGGGAAGTAGGGGACAGTCTCGAATGGCACTGACTTAAGCAGGTTTCCCACCATTTTGAGGTACTCCGTGCAGGATTGACAGCGAGTGCTTCAG
>JAUVSF010000625.1 GCA_030597245.1 Acidobacteriota bacterium | reverse complement strand
TTATCGACAAAGTCGAAGCTTGTGTTCTCTCCCAGCAGCTTGAGGAGAGCTTCTATTTTTCTCAGCATCACTACGACACCCGAACCGGGTGCCTGAGCAGGATCACGCTGGATAATGGGCTAAGGGGATGGGGAGAAGGCTACGGTCCAGCCGAATTGATCAAAGCAGGGATTGAGTTCTTCACACCTGTGATTCTGGGAAGTAATCCCTTAGAGCAAGAGAAATCGTGGCAGTCAATGTATCTTCGCTCCCTGGACCACGCTCGCAGCGGTGTGCTTCTCTCGGCCCTGAGTGCAATCGACATTGCCCTTTGGGACTTGAGGGGCAAGATTCTGAGTCAGCCCATTTCAGTTCTGTTGGGTGGCCGAAAGAGGGACTCAGTCAAGGCGTATGCGACTGGTCTGTACTTCTCAGATTGTGATGATCTGACCGCAAAGCTCGCAGATGAAGCAGAGACCTACAAACAGCAAGGGTTTTCTGCTGTGAAGATGAAAGTCGGCTTGGGTGTGGACCGAGACGTTGAAAACGTACGAGCTGTAAGAGAAACGATCGGGCCGGATGTGGCTTTGATGATCGATGCGAACCACGCTTTCTCCTTCAGAGAAGCTCTAAACCTGGCAGAGGCATTGGAGCGATTGGACATCACATGGTTTGAAGAACCGCTCACACCCGAAGATTATGAAGGATATCGAGAACTCCGCAGGCGCTCTCGAATTCCAATTGCAGCCGGAGAATGCGAGTACCTCAGATATGGTTTCCTCCGGCTATTCAGGCATCGTTGCATAGACATCGCCCAACCGGATCCTTGTGCAACCGGTGGAATCACGGAGACGAAGAAGATCGTGGATCTTGCTCAAACCTTTGGAGTCGACTTTGCACCTCATTGCTGGGGTTCCTGCATTGCGGTAGCCACCTCTCTTCACCTGTTGAGTAACTGGGATCCTTGCCCCGGAAGACTGTTTAACAGGGAGCCCATCCTGGAGTTTGATCGGACTCAAAACCTCTTTAGAGAAGAGCTCGGCTTCCCAAAGTTCACTCTGAAGCAAGGCAAAGTCCAAGTGCCCGACGGGCCGGGGATGGGAAGCGAAATCGACGAGGATTTGGTCCGCAAATATACAGTCAGTAGTCTCGCCAGCTGATGGATCTCAGAGGCATCTGGGTCTCATAGCTTCGAGATGGGCCCACACGTATGCAGCAGTTACCACTTGAGGTAGCGGGTCTGTGGATGGATACTGTCAGGGTTGTTCGGAACGGAGAGCTCTCAACCTAACAGGGAGACACGAAACTGGGATCGATTCTTAGCCTGATCATCGTCCTTGTTCTACTGGTCGGATCCATCGCTCTTTTGCGGATCCATCCCGTCCTGGCTTTGGTTCTGGCCGGATTGTTCCTGGGGGTTCTCGTCGGCATGCCCCTCCTCCTGGTCACTGAGAGCTTCCTCGTCGGCTTCGGCGAATCCCTGAAATGGATTGGGATGATCATTGTACTCGGCGCGGCGATCGGTGAGATCCTGGGAGCAACAAAGGCTTCATTGAGAATCGCAGATGGCATTCTCCGGATCGTCGGCGAAAAGCGCCTTCCATTGGCGATGACAGCGACCGGATATCTGGTTTCAATTCCAACCTTTTCCGATGTTGCCTACATTATCATGAAGCCGGTCACTGAAGCTCTGGCAGCCAAAACTGGAAGAGGGATTCTCGTCGTCGGTCTGTCACTCACGGCAGGTCTGTTGGCGTCTCACGCTCTGCTCCCTCCCACTCCGGGACCACTCGCAGCAGCCGGCATAATGGGAGCTGAGATCGGTAGAGTGATCTTGATTAACATTCCCGTGGCTGCGTTCGCTGCCTGTGGAGGCCTGCTATGGGCCGTTCTCTACTGCAGAAGATTCCGGTTGTCTTCCGACAGGTCTTTGGAAGAGAGCCTGCGTGTCCAGGGTCAGAACGAACGGAGTGAAAAAGGGCAGCGACCGGGTTTTCTTTCGAGTGTCTTCCCAATCCTATTGCCGCTTGTACTGATTGCAGCCGGCGCCTTTGTCACTCCTGATTCGGGTGGCTGGGCTGCTCAGTTGACTCGAGCTTTGGGCACGCCTTTAGTTGCACTTCTGATTGGCTTCCTTGCTGCTGTCGTTGTTCTGAGGCAAAAGGACTACGGGACGTCTGCCTTGGAACGAGGGATCAGGAGGTCGGCTACAGTTATCATGATCACTGGTGCAGGAGGTGGTTTTGGTGCGGTTATCAAAGCATCGGGCATGGGGGCTGAGATTGTCGGCGGTATGGAGGCAGTCCAGCTCCCAGGCCTGCTCCTGCCCTTTATCCTTGCCATGGCTCTGACAACGGCGACTGGCTCGACCACGGTAGCGATGGTGACTTCCTCCTCGGTAGTGGCACCACTTCTTGGAGCCCTGGACCTCTCTCCGGAGATGGCAGTGGCACTGGTGGGGGCTGGCGCAATTTGTGTTGTCCACGCCAATGCCAGTCTTTTCTGGCTTCTAAGCCGACTTCACGACGTGCCGCCTGTAACCCTTTATCGAGCTCTCTCTCTCCAGTCTCTGGTCATGGGTATTGCGGGTTTTGTGGCTGTACTGATATTGAGGTTATGCGGTATCCACTGACCCGTTGGCCGGCCTACCTAGCGAGGAGGTTAGAGCACCACGTGAAAAGCCCCCGAGCCCGTTCGTCGTTCGACAATTCCCACGGCCCCAGGTATCAGAAATCCCGGGGCTCCGTATCGTACAAAATGGTCTGCGCAACGGAAGATAAGCTTCTAGCTTGTCATGACGGGAATCGGCAGTTCAGTGACGACCTGGAAGGCCATCTTCCCCCGGGGCTCCGCGCCACAATACGAAATAGGACGCGCAACGGAAGATAAGTTTCTAGCTTGTCATGACGGGGAATCGGCTCCGCAGTGACGGCCTGGAAGGCCATCTTCCGCTCGGATAAACTTAACATTCGACCGGCGCCACCGAAGGCGCGGATGCATCCGGTGATGCAGCAGCTAGCCGAACGCGTTCTGATTATTCTCGTATCAATTGGTCACAAAACGGATGATATTGTAGAGCAGCTTATCG
>JAUVSF010000428.1 GCA_030597245.1 Acidobacteriota bacterium | reverse complement strand
TCCAGCCTATCGAGGAGTATTGAGAGTCCCTCGGGAAAAAGTGTTTGAAATAGTTAGCCTGGCTAATCGTCTGGGCTGGAGGGTAACTGCCCATACGACGGGCGGAGCTTCGACCGATCTGCTTCTGGAAGCTTATGAGAAAGCCGACCAGGAGTTGTCGATCCGCGGTCGGCGCTTCAGTTTGATCCATGCCAACTTTCCAAATGCCGGCGTCCTGGAAAAGGCGAAGCGCCTGGGAGTGATTCTGGATATGCAGCCTGCCTGGTATCACCTGGACGGACCGGCCCTGTCAGAAATACTCGGCCCGGAGCGGATGAAGACCTTCCATCCCTATAAGTCGGCTTTTGATGCGGGTGTCGTCGTGGCGGGTGGTTCGGATCACATGATCAAGTTTGACCCAAAATCAGCGATTAATCCCTACCACCCCTTCTTTGGAATGTGGATGGTCATTACCCGTGAGACCTCGGATGGAACGGTGTTCAATCCTGAAGAGCGAATCACACGCGAACAGGCACTTCGAATGTGGACACTGAATCCTGCTTACAATTCATTTGAGGAAGAAGTGAAGGGATCTATTGAACCTGGAAAGTTCGCCGATTTGACGATTGTTTCGAAGGATTATCTGACCTGTCCTGAAGATGAGATTAAGGATATTGAAGCACTTGTCACTATAGTCGGCGGCAAAGTGGTTTACGCGGATGACGAGGCCCATGATTACTCCTTTTGAGAGACGACAGTTACGGTAACTATCAGGAGCGGGGCGCCAGTTTTCCTTCAGCAGCCGGCTGCTTCTTTCTGCAGAGGAAAGTCGCAGCGTGTACTCCGACTCCGAGAGATAATGGATGTCAAAAAAGTGTATGGACTTAGTTGACTTAGTCTGACTATCCAGCTAGAATGAGATCAAATGGACACGATAAACATGCATGAAGCCAAGACTCATCTATCAAAGATCATCGATCGCGTGGCCAAGGGGGAGACGGTCTTGATCGGCAAGGCGGGTGAACCTCTGGCCGTGCTTTCTCCTTACCGCCCTCGTCGGGAACCCCGCAAGGCCGGGGCCCTGAAAGGGCGCATCTGGATAGCGGAAGATTTCGACTCTGTTGACGAAACAATAGCTCGTGATTTCATGGGGAGTCAGTGATTGCTTTATGGATCTGTTGCTCGACACACACGTCCTCCTCTGGTGGTTAGCGGATGATTGCCGCCTGACCCGCAAAGCCCACGAGTTGATCAAGGACCCAGCCAACGGGGTTTTTGTCAGTGCGGCGACGGCTTGGGAAATCGCGATCAAGCAGTATCTGGGGAAACTCCGATTCGAAGGTAATCTGGAGTCAGTTCTCAGCGACGAAGGATTCACCCCGCTGGCCATAGGTCTGGCTCACGCCATAGAGACCAGTCAGCTTCCGCCGATTCACCAGGATCCATTTGATCGAATGCTGGTCGCGCAGTCCAGAGTTGAGAATTTGCACCTTCTTTCTTCCGACACTCGGGTTCTCCAGTATCCTGCCAACACGATTGACTGCCGGTGACCCTGTCCTGTCGAGTCTCCTTCGTTGTTGCAGCATTCTCTGTCTTTCCGTTCTCGATCCGAGAAGCACCGACTCTTTAACATATCAGGCACCGCGCCCCGTCAAATCAGCGGTAATTCGACGCAGGTTTGAACCCTCTCCAGTCCATGCAGATCTCTTAGGAGCGATTTTCGACCCTCAAGAATCGTCTCTAAGCCCCTTCTTTAGCCCCCAAAACGCACTTAAACGGATGATTCCATTCTAGTTATCGTGGTGCGACCCCGAATCGTGGCGACCCCGAATCGCACGAGAAAAGGACAGTGTGGGGCCATCGTCTATTCAATGTTCTCCACATCCAGAATGATTTCCTCAAAGGATGATCCGGGCGGCCAACGAGGCAGGCATTCCTCATAAGGAGTCACTAACTCCACGAGATGGGGTCCACTGTGGGACAAGCTTCTTCGAAGAACTGATTCCACTTCACCGGGATCGGTGACTCTGTCTACTTGATCTGAGTTGAAGCCATTGCTTCTGGCCAGAAGAGTCCAGTCTTTCCCCTGTTTGACGACCCCGGTTTCCCTGCCTTCATAGAAGAAGTGATTCCACATTCGAACAATTCCGTAACCACCGTTGTTCACAAGCAGAATCTTAATCGGTAATCCGCAATTCGAAATCGTCTCGAGTTCAGCCTCCGAAAGCCGTAAACTCCCATCCCCGGCAATACAGACAACCAGGGCCTCCGGATGCGCCATTTGGGCACCGATGGCCATGGGTACCCCGGAACCCATGGCTCCCTGGCCGGAGGAAGTCAGGAACTGCCAGCCGGACTGGAGTTCAAGATACTGGCCCGACCACTGCTGGTGATCACCCACCTCGGTTGTGTAAATAACCTTCCTACCATCAGACGCTATCTGCGCGACCACACGATTCAGGACCTGTAGCGCATAAGGAGCCTGTAACCTATCGGGCTTGCTTCTATAAGTAGGAGGATGTTTCAAGGAAAAGTCGGAAATAGAACGATGCCATTCTTCGAAATCAAAGTCGATACCTGTAAGCTGCCGGTTCAATGCCGGGAGAGTCGATCGCAGGTCACCGACCACACCTGTCTTACGTTCAGGAAGGACTTTGTTGATCTGATCTTCGGCGATGTCAAAATGAACGAGATGGCCGGCCCTGGGTGCGAATTGGTGGACTCTCCCGGTGATCCGGTCATCAAACCGGGACCCAAACGAAATCAAGAGGTCGGCTTCATGAACCATCCAGTTGGCAACGTAAAATCCATGCATGCCCAGCATGCCGAAGTTACGGGGATCGCTACTTGGAACCGCTGCCTTACCGGGAAGAGTGTGGACCAGAGGGCACTGGGTGATATCCAGGAACTGTCTCAGGGCTTCCTGGACACCCGCCAGGACTACGCCGTAACCGGCAATGACCACGGGCCGCCGGGCTTGGCTCAAGAGTTCGACTACTTTTTCAAGCTGGTTGTTTTCTACATCAGGAACAGTCGGACTGGGACTCGGCTCAGTTACTGGTGAATCCACCACCGCCTGCTGAGCATCCTTCGTGAAATCGATCAGCACAGGTCCTGGACGCCCTTCCAGGGCTATTCGAAAGGCTTCTTCGAAGACGCATTGAATATCGTCGGCGCAGTCAAGGTAGAAGGCTTTTTTCGTGATGGTAGCTGCAATCTTCGTGATATTCGTTTCCTGGAAAGCATCGGTGTCTCGGGCAAAGCCCGGCACCTGGCCTGTGATTACAAGCAAGGGTACGTTGTCCCGGTGAGCATCGGCCAAAGGAGTCACCGTATTTGTGGCCCCGGGCCCTGAAGTTACAGCGCAGACACCGACCTTTCCGGTAGTTCGAGCATGCCCCATGGCTGCCCAGCAGGCCCCTCCCTCAGTTTGAAAGGGCTGCAGTTCCAGACCCTTTTCAGCCGCCAGGGCATCCATGAAATCCATGATAGCGCCACCGGTTAGCCCCATGATGCGGGTTGCTCCCTGAGCCAGAAGCACCTTTACCGCGAGATCCGCACCACGGTTCCCAATTCGAGGACCGGCACTTGTTCGAAGTGCAATTGTCTTAGCCACGATTCTTAGTTCTCCATCCTATTGAAAGAATAATCAAGATTTCATGTGATGTTTACGTCATCAGTACTCGCTGTTGAACCAGCGGTTCAGGACCTCTTGCGTTTCCGGCAGGTAGCGTCGCATGACGTCTATCTTGAGCCGGAGCAGATCCGGTAGGTTAGTACTGAATCCCCAGGTGGTCTCCGACGGGAGCAGAACCATTCCGATATCTCCTCCTGCTTCGAGAAAGTCGATGAATGCCTGAGTGTTCGAGATTTCGTCCTCTACTATTGATTGAAACCGTGAGGTTGCATTATCCACTTCAGATTTCAAGTTATCTTCAATGCCCTTCTTGGAATACGTATCCAGGATGAGCTGACCCTCGTAGAGATTCGCTCCTGTTGCATAGACATGGGCCAGAAAACGGAGTTGCCGTTCATGTGAAACGAGATAAGGATGAGAGTTCACTGCTTCGGGTTGTTCCTTTAGGAAGCGCCGTAACCGCGACCTGCCTTGCCGAAAAACGTCTCTGGCTCTTACGGATCGGTCCCGGTTGGTCCGGTACCAGTCCTCCGAGAGCCGTCCACCTTCACCGCGGAACAGGTGAGCTTGGCCAAAGCGTAGATGTCCTGCAAAAGAATAGTCCAACCACCAATCCCGTTCTCCTGGTCCTAGACCGGACATCTCTGGAACGAGGGGCCGAATCAGGGTCCGGCGTGAAGCGTATTCAGTACCTAGTCCAAATCCAACATCCCGATGATTCTCTTCAAAGGCGCCATGGATCTGCTTCCATGTTTCTAAAAGCAGCGCCCCTCCGTTGCTCCCACCTAGGTTAAGAGCAACTCGAGCGACCAATTCCTGTGCGTCGAGCTCCGGATTCAGCAGGAACCTGCGATAGAGTTCCTGCATGGCTGAACGCTTCTTAATCGGCGGCGAGACGAATCCACCCAGGGTATTCAGGTTGTCCAAGCCAAGACCCTGAGCTCTTTTCAGTCGATCGGCAAGGTAGTAGACAAGAGGAAATTCGGATGTTGGGGCGACGTTGAAACCGAAAAAATGCTGCTGGTAGTAAAGGGTTCGCCGACCCGTCTCCCGAAGGCGTG
>JAUVSF010000533.1 GCA_030597245.1 Acidobacteriota bacterium | reverse complement strand
TTTGGTCCTCCTTCAACAAAGGTCACCTGCCATTCACCCTTGACGGTGGTGGGCTCGGACTCGGTCCTGCTGAGGACAGGCCATCTGACGCCTTCAACTATCTTGTCCTTGAAGGTGCGGATGATGCGTGTCTCTCCTGGTAGCAGTTGCAGGTAGAGTTCCTTGCCCTTCCGATGACTGGCTAAGCCAACGTTGGCAGTAAGCGGGTCCATGATGACTGCGCTCTTGAACGGCTTACCCAAGACAATCCAGCTGTCCACTGCCGTGTCACCCATGTTGGCCAGGAAGTAATGGTGGCCCTGCTCATGGGTGCGTCGAATAAAGTCGAGTCCGGCCGCCACCATGGGTTCTCGGACCACGTCGGTCTTCGCCAGCCGGCGCAGCAGGGCTTTTGTCTCGACTACAAGGTTTTCCCGTCCGTCCAACAGCGTTTTCAGTGCAGCCTGGCGATCCGTCGCGTTGAGGAAGCCCGGTACATCCGCGGGGAGGGAGTCCAGAAACAGTACCGGCTTGCCGCCGTCAGCGAGTTTAAGCAGTTTCTTCAGCGTCGCCAGCGGCATATGTCCCGTTCGCGGCACAATGACGGTGCGGTAGGGCTTCACCTTGTCAGCTAACAACTGTCGATCGGATATGTAGTCAAACCCATAGCCGTTTTCTTTGAGCCATGAGGCGGTCATGCCAAAGGTGGCACGGGTGAGCCACTCGGCCTGATGTACCGTGAGCCTTTGCTGCATGCCCTCAGGCGAGTGCCAGATGTCATACACGGGCCAGTAGAGCGCAACGTCATTGTCGGGTTTGCCAGACTGCAGGATAGACTGGCAGCGGGTGATGTAGGCGTTCAGGAAAGGCGCGTCTCGCCAGATTGCATTCCTGGGGTTGTACTCCAGAGAAGCGTAGAACAACCATCCGGGCCAGGGCGCATCTTTTGGGCTGTAGCAGGTGCCGTGGAAGAAAACATGATTGATACCGTTCAGGAAGAGCTGATCAATCTCCGGCTTCACCTGCGACAGAGCGGCTCGAAAGTGATTGCGGATCCAGGTACAGCTTTCAGCTGCGACCAGAGGCCTACCCGCCACATGAGCGGCCGATGAAGCCATGCGGTTGATCAAGGGTTGTGGGAGGTCCAATTGGCGAACGTTGTCGACCTGGCGGCGGATACCGGGAATCCTAAACGTTGTGGCACCGAAGGTTTCGGTCTCGGGAATCCCGCTAGCAGCGTACAGGTCCAGTAAGTTGCCCGGGGCACCATGCGCCTGGTTGCGGGTAGTGCGGCCATTGCTCTGAGACCACCTGACCCATGTCCACAAATATTCCAGATGCAGATCCGAGAGCGTCTCGCGATAATCAGATTTGATCCGTCCCACGGTCTCCACATCGCCCTCGCCGAAGAGGGCAGGTAGATGGTCCGGCAAGTCATATCCCCGGCGCTTTTTGAACTCCTGCGGGAAATCCTTGCTCCAATTCCCTTTGAACTCAAACGAATCATGATACATCGCGCGCGGCAGCACGACATCCGGCCCGGCGAAGGCCCTGTCGAAGTGCTGCAGATACACGGACATCGCTCGCGCCGAGTAGGGATTAATGGCCTTCCCTTCACCGCCTGGAGCCGCACGTTTCACCGTCCGGCCGGAGAACTGCCGGCTGAGCACACCATCCTCGTAGAACACGATTGCGTCGGAATCGTCATCGGAAATGGTTGGTCCGCCAAAGGGCCAGCCGGTACCGGTTGTCATATCCACCCACATACCCAGCCGCTTTGCCTCCCGTGCGGCATGGCTCATCATGTCAACCCACTCAGGTGTGAGGTGCTGGATATACCTGTCTTCGTATCCCTTTACCCCGTAAATGGGGACGATCGTAGCTCCCCCCAAGCCCGCCGCACGCATGGTCTCGAGGTTCCAGGTGATGTTCTCTTTATCAACCGCGCTCCCAGGCCACCACCAGTAGCAACCGGGGCGATTCTCCATGATAGGCTCCGGCCAATCCAATGGCCCTGCCGATCTAGTGGTTATGCCTTGCCCACATGCTTGTGAGCATGCACCGAGGATAATCAGTGGAAGAAGGGTGATCCGAAAAATGAGTTTAGCCATCTCTATTCACCTGATGTGTTTGAAATAAACGGCATTACCGCTGCTGCCGTGTCTCCAACTCACCCAGTATCTCAGGGGCTCGTGATGCTTCGGACAGTAGAAATTGTAGTTTTCCCTACGTTGTTTCCTTTGCGGTAAAAATTGAGATGTGCGCAACCACGCTTCAAGTAAGGGGAGAATCAACTCGTCCCTTTCTTTCCTTTCTTTCCCGAATCAATTCTGCTTCAACTTACGGTTCTCTTGTAGCAGGACGACCTGAAACATCTTTCAAAAGAAATCTTCCTCTGACAGCATTGAAGCTGTCGTTGTTGAGGCCGCGACCGGCTCCTGTGAAAACGAGTGTGAACTCTTGACCGTCTTCGCTAAGCCATTTTGTGGGGAAATTCCAGAAAAAAGTGTTCAGTTCAACATGGCCTTCGCCCCAGCCATTGATGTATTCTACCGTTGTCCACGGCCCCCATGGCTCGGGAGCATCAAAGACGCCCAAGTTGCCTCTGCTGGATTCGGTGTGTTCAGTACAAAGGATATAGCGACCAAGGCCGGGATGAAAACTTGCACTCATGCACCAACCTGTCCCGTTTTTGTCTTCAAGGACGGGCTGCTTTGCAGAAATATCGCCCCATTTTGGCAACCCGTTCTTATCCAAACCGACAAAGAATTGGTAATGATCGCGACTGTCGAATATTTTGTTTCCAGCCACCCTGGCCAGATAAATCCTCCCCGGCTTATGCACAATAAGACTTTCGGCCACCCTTTGCCTGTCGCAAGGCGGCAGATTATCCTGTGGACGAATGAAGTAATGATAAACGTAGTTGTCACGAGCGCCGGCATAGTTTCTTCCGAAGTTACAGATAGTTGGAATGATGAGTTTTTCCGACTCGAAAAACGCCCAGTTTGCTTTTGTCCATCGGGCGCCGTGGTCGGCTGATTTAGCCAATCTCGCTTCCGAATAGTGCCAGAGTTGGTTTGCCCCAGCTTCTGAATAATCAGGGACAACCCACATATAAAGAATGCCCTCGATGCAAATCATGCCCCAGCTTTTGCCTTTGAATTGGGCCGGATTTTCGGCGTGTTTTCCGCCCCAGATATTGTATCCCCTGTAATCCTTCCACGGCCCTTCCACTCTGGCCACACCGAGACTGACCCTTCCGTCTTCGTTTGTGCCACCGAAGCCTCCTCCGTCGCCCCATGCGCCGTACAAATGATTGTCATCCGCCCAGGTAAGTTGGAAATTGTCACTACCCTGGGCAAAGCGTTTATGTGTTGACCAGTCCAGCCTCATCGCCCTGACTACCGGACTGGATGGACATGGAGCCTGGATGTTTCGTTCCGAAGTCGCATTCCCATTCCCGGACGATTGTGTACCAGAGTCGTTCGCCTGGCGCCATGCGGCGGGGTCTGCCATGGCCGCTTGCCAGGCTCCCGTGCCTGCATCTTGATTCGCCTTCACGACGACCAGCGAGCGGCTCTCCCCGTTCCGCGCCGCGGCAGCAAACGTGGGAATTCGCACCGAGCCCTCCCCGAAACGTACACTTTTCCAACCTCCGAAGGCCACACGTGTCACCTTGGCAACATATTCATTGCTTAACAGTGGCAGCACGGGCTGTCCATCGTAGTCGGCGTCACCCGGCAGCTGATCGGGAAACAGCGGGTGGA
>JAUVSF010000092.1 GCA_030597245.1 Acidobacteriota bacterium | reverse complement strand
GCAATGTAACGCTCGAGAAACGTCTCCGGGCGAAGCATCAGAGACATGTTATTCGTGTAGATGAAGGCGATCAGGCCCAGAGTTGCGACCGCAACCCAGCTGAGTATTTTCGCTCTTGAATCTCCGGGATCATTTCTAAACGCCACGAGGTAAAGAGAGTAGTAAGCGGTGATGAGCAGGGGGATTACCAGCAGCCAGTACCAACCCATCAGGATTGAGCTGGTGTAGAGGACACGCCCGTAGAGAACTTGAACGAACAGCAGCGGTGGTACCCCAAAGGAAATCGCGGCGGCTACCAGTACCGGCAGGAATCGTGATAAGTAACCGCTCAGTTTTCTTGCCTCCACACCATGAGTAGAACTGGACTTCAACCGTGAAAAAGCGGCAAACAGCACCCCTCCGAGTACAAGGTTCATGGCCCGCAGGTGCAAGAGAAACGTGGCCAGGAGTAGAAGCCAGAAGAGCCACCAGGGTGCGGCAAGAGGCACGGTATCCGGTTCTGGAATCACAGCACCCATCGTCGATGCGAGGTTCATCTCACCACCTCCTCAGCCACTGTAGAGGCTACCCTGGCGGCAAGATATTCCGCCAACAGACCCCGTTCTTCGTCGCTGCCGTCAAACGGAGGCATAATAGGGTTGATCTCGGGAAGCCGCGCGATTCTCTCGTAGAACTCATCCGCAGTTCTGTTGGGTGCCAATCTCTCCATGGGCCAGTCAGCTTCAGTAGCGTGACAGAAGAAACACTTGGTCTCGAAGATCTGCCGGCCTTCATCAACCGATACACCTTCGAGGATTCGCTTGCCCCCCAGCGAAGCAAGGTAATGTGAAAGCGACTCCATCTCTTGAACTGTTCCTGCGAAAGGAGGCATCCGACGTCCTTTCCATGTGCTGAGTTGGAGTTGCGGATCCGACCACGAAGTGGTTTGCCCTGACGAATCAACTGGCTGCGCCAGCCTGCTCAATACCTCTTGAATCGACTCTCGACTTTGACCCTCGACCAGGGGGCGAACGCCGAGGTGACCATCGACCGTGTGGCATGAAGAGCAGAGGAGCTTAAAGATCTGCCTACCTTGGCCGATTGGGTCGTCAGCCGAATTGGCGCCGGAGTCTGTCGTCGCATAATCTGGAAAATCACGGGGCGCACTCCATTTTGAAACCTGAAGTACACCAGCCTCGGACGTGTTTTGAATTGAGAATAAATCCTGGAAAGAGCCAGTGTTCATTGCTGGCTTGAGGCTGCTTTGTGACGGCAGCCGAATTCCGTTTACGAACATATACTTGCCAATGACATAAGGTTTTCGAAGGTCTTCTCGAACCCATTCGGAACCGCCGAACGCTGTCAGTCCGCACAGGAGAAGAATGCCGGCGACAACTGGTCGTAGGCTGCTTGTGAACAGCACTGCAAACACCAGCGTAAGACCGATAATGAGGATGCTGGCTCCGACTGAAACCAGCGCCGCAATCTGGGCATCAGGATAGCCGGAGTCGGATGAGTGCATGAGAATCGCGGACAGGATCGAAAAGAAACCGTTACCCTGAGAACCCAGGATTCCAGCCACCGGCACACCCGCTGAAAGGGCCGCCGCAAGATACCAAGCCACTGAAAACGGAAGCAGCACGGCGGCCGGCAGTACCCAACGTGTTGCAGAATAACGTGCGATGCTCTTCTTAAGAGCCGGGTCTTTGAGGAACGAACTGGTGAACACAGCGTAGATTCCAGCCAGTCCAATTGCCACCAGAGTTCTGCCGACAAGTGAAGGCCAAAACGTTGGATTGAAGAAGCCGTCCACCAGACTCCTGCTTCCGAGCCAGTCCCCCGGTGTGAGCATGAAGGTCAGAATCCCGTTAATGGCAAACAGACTCATCCAGCCGGCCACAAAGTAGATCCAACCGACTGTCAGATGGTGCCTCGGGGAGAGTCGTTCCCAGCCGTAGTAATAGACCATCGCCGCAGCAATTTCGACGAAGAAGAATACCCATTCAATGGCCCAGACCCAGACGAAAACCTGGATCAGGGTCGATGTCGCCTGTGGATGCACAAGTCCTACAGTGAACCAGATGCCGACCCCCGTTACTGCGCCCATCACCAACGTGAGGAGCAGGAAGAATCGACTGTGTTGCTGAACGTAAACGAGGAGGTCGGAATCGCCTTCACGCCTGGCCTTTAGTTCGAAGAGGACAAGAAAAAGGCCACCCCCGATTGCGAAGTGCGAAATGAACACGTGGATGATAGCAACGCCTGCGATCAAGAGCCCACTAGCCGGAATATCCCAGATCGGATAATTCACGAGGCTTCCTTTCCGAAGAAGGCCATAGCAGCTTTGATTCCCAGCAGAACCAGGGCCCATCCGTGCCAGATCAGATCGAAGATATCCATGGGCTTGGAAAGGGTTCCGTTGACCAGCATCTCGAGTTTCTCAACGAGATGAGGTTGAGGGTAGATCGGAAGTAAGGCCAGGACGATTGCAACCGGAATCAAGAACCTGTACGAGAGTCTCTGCAGCATCCTCGTGATCCCCAAAAGTGAATAGTGTCCCCCTGGGGAACGTATTTGTCCAGGGGTTTGCTGAGCGTAGGAGACATGTCTGAGTCAGACACCTGGCCTGGATAATTCGAACCACCAGGGCACCAAGGACATAAAGGCTCTCTGGGTGTCCTTAGTGTCTTGGCAGTGAGTCTATGAGTGGACTGTTGGCCAGGAAAATGAGGCCCTGCACAGCCGGAATGTGAGAAAAGTCTTCTTGAACAGGAACTGTTTCTATCACCGAAGCGTCAAATAGAGAGAGTAGGAAGGCCGTCTTGGCGTACGAACGACGTTTTGCCGTGAGTGTTCGCGCCTTGAGTAGAGAGAACTCCGACAAAACGTCTATGATCCCTTCTTTTTTTGAGGATTTCTTCGAACCTTTTGTTAAGGAAATCCGTTTCTAGACGTTTGGAAGGGTGTTTGGGGAAGAACGATCCCATATCTCGAGATCACACAGGAGATTGGAGTTTCATATGAGCGTGAGAAAGAAGGTATACGGCTTCTTGGGGCTGGTAGCAGTTTTTGCGGTCGCGGCGTATCTTCTGATGCCTTACCTGACCTCGGACGGTTTTGTGTCTCGAGCCGACTCGGAGAGTGCTGAAAAGGATGCTGAAGAAGAAACACGCATCCCGGTGGAAATTGCTGTAGCCCGCGAGGGTGATATCTCGCATTCGATTACCTCTACGGCGAACCTTAAGCCCAAGCGTGAAGTTGACGTAGCTGCGCAGATCGAAGGAGTAGCCAAAGAAGTTCTGGCGGAAGAAGGAGACTATGTTCGGGAGGGACAACTTCTTTGCCGTCTGGACGATGCTGAGGCTCGAATCCGCCTTCTGTCGGCGAAGCAGAAACTGGCTCAGGCCAAGATTCAGTGGGAAAAGGCAGGGATTCTTAACCAGAAATCCGACGTCCAGGTTAAGAATACGCGCGAAGAACTCGAGCGCTACGAGAATCTTTACAGGGAAAGCCTCGTCAGTGAGCGCGAGGTGGCCGAGATCAAGTACCGGATGGATGAACTGGAACACGACCTTCGCGTCAGTTCTTCCGAAACGCGCGAATTGACACACAAGGTCGAAGAGCTTGAGGCTGAGATCGAGCAGTCGGAACTCGAGATTTCCAGGACTCGAATTGAGGCACCATTCTCCGGGTACATCACTGAGCGGAACGTGGATGTCGGGCAGACGGTGAAAAACCTGGACGGAGTCTTCAAGCTGGGTGACTTTTCTCCACTCCTGACGGACGTCTTTGTTTCGGAGAGAGAAGCCGTGGAAATTACGGCCGGCCAGGGGGTGACGATTTACTCTGGAGTCGACGGGACTCTTGGAGTCGATGGACGCGTTGCCAGGATCAGCCCGGTTGTGGACCAGGCCACGGGAACCGTGAAGGTCACAGTTGAGCTCAATGGGCAGGAAGAACTGTTTAAGCCTGGGGCGTTTGTTCGAGTTGCAATTCGCACCGACACTCGTGAGGGCAGTGTGCTTATTCCGAAGCGGGCCATTGTTGAGGAAGATGGCGAGACCTTCGTCTTCATCACTGAAGAAGACAGTGTCAAGCGGATTAAGGTTGATCTAGGATATGAGAGCGACAGAGACGTAGAGATTGTCAGCGGTGTCGGACCTGGTGAGTCGATTGTTGTTGCAGGTCAGGGTGGACTGAAAGACGGCAGCAAGATCAAGCTGGTCGAAACATCGGCTGGTGCGTGAAGCCTTCTGTTGGGGCGAATCTCGGCTCGACCGCTGAAGTTCGCCTTCTTATCACTTCCAGAATACGGATTGGCTGGTGGCAAGCTCATCGTTTAAGGACTACTCAATTCAATCCTCCTTCCGGTTCAGCCCTATGGGCCGCTCCTACTTGGGAATTTCGCGATGAATCTGATCAAAGCTGCAATCCAGCGCCCGGTAACCGTGTCGATGTTCGTGGTGGCAGTCCTACTGTTCGGCGTTGTCTCTTTGGATAGGCTGGCGCTGAATCTGCTTCCGGATATCTCTTACCCTTCGCTCACTGTTCAGACTGACTGGGAAGATGCTGCTCCCGAAGAAATCGAAGCTCTCATAACTCAGCCGGTCGAAGAGTCAGTGGGTGTGGTCCCGGGCCTGACGAAGATGACTTCGGTATCTCGATCCGGTCAATCGGAAGTGATTCTCGAGTTTGGCTGGGATACCGACATGGATATTGCCGGCCTCGAGGTTCGAGAGAAGCTGGATTTTGTCAGTCTTCCCCGGGATGCGGATAAGCCGATTATCCTCCGTTTTGACCCTTCTCATGATCCCATAATGAGAATCCGCATCTTTGGTGAAATTTCCCTGAGTGATCTGAGATACCTTGCTGAAAAAGAGCTCAAAAAATACCTGGAAGCTACCGATGGCGTGGCCGCGGTTAAGGTTATTGGCGGTCTCGAAGAGCAGATTCGGGTCGAAGTTGACGAAAAGAGGCTGTCCGAGCTTGGGATTCCGATTACAGAAGTGACAGAGGTGCTTCGACAGGAAAATCTCAATCAGGCGACGGGAAGCCTATACGACCAGGATGCCAACTATCTGGTTCGGATGCTCAATCAGTTCAAAACCGTCGACGAGATCGGCAACATCGTCGTGCGAGAGCAGAATGGCCGTAAAGTGGTCCTGAACGAGATAGCCCGAGTCTGGAGGGGTACCAAGGATCGTGAGATCATTGCGCGACTCGATGGCAGGGAAAGCGTCGAGATGGCCGTCTACAAAGAAGGCGACGCGAACACGGTAAGCGTCGCCCGGGCAGTCGTAGCTCAGCTTGAGAAGATCAAGGGAACGGACCGGTTTCCCGAAGACGCGGACTACCAGATCGTTTCCAACCAGGCCACTTTCATCCAGCAATCGGTCTCAAACGTTCTGTCGGCAGCTGCGTTTGGGGGTATCCTGGCGATCATTGTACTCTTCGTCTTCTTGCGGGACCTGAGGAGCACCCTGACCATCGGGTTTTCCATTCCGATCTCCATCATGGCCACCTTTGCTCTCATGTACCAGACCGGGATTTCACTCAACATCATGTCTCTCGGTGGAGTGGCCCTGGGAGTGGGAATGTTGGTCGATAACTCAATTGTGGTCCTGGAAGCGATCGATCGGTATCGGAAACGGGGTACGGCGGTCGCCCAGGCGGTATACGCGGGAACACGGGAGGTCAGTCGAGCTGTCACGGCATCGACGCTGACCACTGTCGCTGTCTTCCTGCCACTGGTTTTCGTTGAAGGGATTGCCGGTCAGCTGTTCAAGGACCAGGCTCTAACTATCACCTATGCTTTGTTGGCTTCCCTCCTGGTGGCACTCGCTGTTATTCCGATGATCCTGGCACGTGCGGGCAGGAAGCGTCCGCTTGAAGAAGCAGTCGTTGAAAAGCAGGTTGAGCTTCGGCCCGCCGGGAAGTTCAAGAAACCCTTCAGGGTCGTGGGGACGTGGTTGAAGAGAGCCGCCCGTTTTGTGTTCGTTGAGATAGGCCGGGTACTCCTCACCGATCTGCGGGCCCTCCTGGGACTGGTAGGCAGAGGGTTCAATCGTCTGATAGCACCTGCCCTCAACCTCTTCGATCGAGGTTTTGAAGGGCTGTCAGGACTCTACCCGAAGCTACTTCGCTGGTCCCTCAGTAATAAGCCGCTCGTCTTGGCTGTGGCTGTTCTACTGGCTGTTGGTGCCGTGTGGACTGCACAGCGGTTGGGAGGGGAGCTCATTCCTCCCCTGACGCAGGGAGAGTTCTCGTTCGAAATCCGCCTGGCGGAAGGTAGGCCGCTCGAACAGACTGATCGCGTGCTTAATCAGATCGAGGAGGAAGTGGGCCGATATCCCGAAGTAGCCTTTGTGTATTCAAGCGTTGGAGGGAGTGCCGACAATCAGTTTGCGCGAAACACGTTGCAGGAAAACTTGGGCCAGCTTTATGTAGTAATGAAGGACAAGCGTGATGACGCGCAGGAGGCACAGACCATAGCCAAAATTCGGGACGAATTGAAGGACTACCCCGAGATCACATACAAGTTTCAGCGCCCGACGTTGTTCAGTATCAGAACCCCTGTTGAAGTGGAAGTCTATTCCTACAACCTGAAAAATCTGCAATCAGCTGCCGAGCTCGTTGAGGAGAAACTCTCGCTTATTCCGGGACTGAACGACGTGAAGACAAGCGTGCAGCCTGGCGATCCTGAAATACATGTGACCTTTGACCGGGCTCGTTTGGCGCGCTTAGGCCTCGATGAGAGCCAAATCTCCAATGTGCTGCGAAACAAGATCCGAGGAGACGTGGCAACCCGCTTCAGAGAAGATGACAAGCAGATCGACATCCTGGTGCGAGTGGCGGAAGAGGATCGCAGAACTATTGCCGACCTTAAGAGTCTTGCCATCAACATTCCGGCCTCTTCAGCCGGCCAGGGGGGCGACGCCGGCGATCCCCCATCCAGTGGCGAATCCAGCAGCCGGAACGTGGTACCCATCCAACTGAGTTCGGTTGCTGATATCCGGTTCGACCGAGGGCCCAGCGAGATTCGTCGCATTCGCTCGCAGCGGGCAGCCCTCGTCTCAGCGAACCTTGTGGGAAGGGACCTGAACAGTGTTTCCGAGGAAATCCGTGTTCAGTTGCAGGACCTGCGCGGTGAACTGCCACTCAATACGACGGTAAGCCTGGCCGGCCAGCGGGAAGAAGTCGAGGCTTCATACCGGAGCCTCCTTTTCGCTTTTTCCCTGGCGGTCTTTCTTGTGTATCTTGTCATGGCATCCCAGTTTGAGTCACTGATCCATCCGTTCATCATCATCTTCTGCGTTCCGCTCGCCGTGGTTGGTGTGATCTTCTCGCTCTTTCTTACCGGGACCACGCTGAGTGTGATGGTTTTCCTCGGCGTGATCATTCTGGCCGGGATTGTGGTTAATAATGCGATCATCCTGATCGACTACACGAACCAACTGCGTTCCCGGGGCGCTACCAAACGTGATGCGCTATTGCAGGCAGGGCAGGTTAGGTTGCGGCCTATCGTTATGACGACTCTGACCACGGTTCTTGGCTTGATACCGATGGCATTAGGGTGGGGAGAAGGTGCAGAGGTCAGAGCACCGATGGCCATAACTGTCATGGGCGGGTTGATGTTCTCCACTCTCCTGACTCTGATCTTCATTCCCGTTGTCTACGAGTGGGTTGACCGCAAAGTCTTTGCCATCGATCTGAGACTCGGTGATGAAGAGATTGAATCGAATGAGGCCGCGTTTGGTGACGGGCTTCAGCCCTCTTAGGGAGATTGACGGATGAGTGATTTGTTGAGCAAGCAATCGAGCACGGGAGATCGGGGCAAGTCGGGCCGGGCTTTTCGTCTATCCGAGTTCTCGATCCGATTCCCAGTGACGATTTGCATGATTCTGATCTCCTTTCTCCTACTCGGAACAGTCTCGATGTTTAAGATTCCACTGGTTTTGTTTCCGAGCATCAACGCGCCTCAGATTGTTATAGTAGTTCCCTATCCCAATTCGACTCCGGAGCAGATTCAAGAGTCGATCACCAAACCCCTGGAGGAGGCACTGAGCACCCTCTCCCACGTGGAGCGCATCACCTCCTCGTCTAGCGCTGACGAGGCGAATATTCGCCTTATGTTTCCCTGGGACAAGGATATTGATGTGCTTCGCTCAGAGGCTCGGGAGTTGGTTGAACAGGCTCGAAAAGATCTCCCGACAGATGTTGATCGCATCCTGGTCATGAATTTTAATACCAGCGATATCCCGATTATTGAGGGCCGGATCGCGTCGGGGCATGACTTGCGGGGAGCGTATGACCTGCTCGATATGCGGATCAAGAAACCGCTTGAGGCCATTCCCGGAGTTGCCGAGGTCAGTATCGGGGGGGTGGAGCCCAAAGAGATCGACATCTACCTGCAACTGGACGCTATCAAGAGATACAGGATTGATGTTGACAAGCTTTTCCGGAGCCTGGACGGCGCCAACCTGAATCTATCCCTCGGAAAACTGAATGAGGCCAACAATCGCTACCGGGTGATGAGTAAAGGCTCAGTCAACGCTCTGGAGGAGTTGCGCAAGTTTCCGGTCAATGAGAGCGGTATCCTGTTGGGAGACATTGCCGAAGTCGTTATGCGGGAGCCGAGTCTTGCTTACGGAAGGCACCTGAATGGCGAGTTTGCCATTGCTCTCCAGATACGAAAAGCATCGGACGCCAACACCGTCGAGACCGTCCAGCGGGTCATGGCTGGGATCAACCAGCTGAATAAGGACCCTGCACTGGAGGGGATCGAAGTTCTGGTTTGGCATGACGCCGGCAAGGAGATCACAAAATCCCTTTCCGGATTACTCAGCGCAGGATTGATAGGGGCTATTTTGGCCGTCGCCGTTCTCTACCTGTTCCTCAGGAGAGTCGGGGCCACTCTTCTGATTGGCCTTTCGATACCCTTCTCAGTCATTTCGTCGATCGGATTCCTCTATTTGATGGGGAATTCTCTGAACGTTCTTTCGATGATGGGCTTGATGCTCGCGACAGGGATGCTGGTGGACAACGCGGTGGTTGTTCTGGAATCGATTTACCAGAACCTGGAAAAAGGCAAGGATCGTGTCACGGCTGCCTGCCAGGGAACCCAGGAAGTGCTCCGTGCGGTGATCGCGGCAACCCTCACTTCAATCATCATTTTCGTTCCACTCGTATTCGGTCGGGAAACCAATCTGACGATTTTCCTGGGGAGCACCGGAGTGGCGATCATGATTACACTCCTTTGTTCCCTCTTCATCTCGTTGACGTTGATTCCTCTGGGGACGGTCAGGTTTCTAAAGCCTAAGCAGCAGGATGAATGGCTGGCAGCCAGGCTGACTTCTCTGGCGCGGTTTTTCTTCAAAGGACGAGATAAGACTGAGGTTGAGGAGGATCGCACTCTCGAGAAATCAATCGTCGCGAAATATCTGTCTTTGATGACCTGGACTCTGAAACACCGATACGTGGTTGGATTATTTGTGGTACCGGTGATTGTCGCAGTCTCCTTTTATGTTCTCGGCCAACTCCCTGAGTCGTCCTTCGAAGCCGAGGAGATGGAGGATCTTGAGATCAATTACGATTGCACCGAGAACTACCACTATCAGAAGATAGAGAAGGAGTTTGTCAATCCGGTTGAGCAGTTCCTCTTTGAGAACAAACAAAACTTCAAAATCAAAGATGTTTACAGCTTTTACGGCAACAACAGTGCGAACACGAGCATCTACTTCGAGATGGATGAGATCTCCCTGGAGGAGCTCCGAGAAGTCCGCGAGAAGATAGCTGATGGCTTGCCTGTTATCCCGGGAGTTGAGATCAGATTGGGGATGCAGGAAGGAGCCGAAAACCGTAACTGGATTGGTGTGAGCCTTTACGGTGAAGATCCCACTACCCTGATGGATCTGTCCCGGGAAGCGCGCAGGCGGATGACGAGGACCGGTGAGTTCTCGGAGGTCCACACCGCTCTTGAGCGCGGCGAACAGGAAGTTCAGGTGGTTTTAGACCGTCAGCTGGCGAAAAAGTACAATGTGTCACCCGAATCTGTCTCGGGGGTTCTGGGCATCGTCCTTCGGGGCCGAGAAATCCGTGGTTTTCAGACTCCTGATGGAGAAGTCGAGATCTGGGTAAAACTCCAGCCCGGAGATAGAGAGGATCTTGGAGACCTGAAATCAATGGTGGTCGGAGGCGGCCCCGACGGAGAACAGGTGCTGCTCTCGCAGGTGGCAGACTTCAGGATTGTACGGACTCCGGGTTCGATCCAGCGGGAAGACCGGCAGACGTACACCGACATGTTCTGTAACTACGGTGGAGAGAATCGGGAAACGGGGAAGGAGTTGGTTACGGAGATCATGGATGGCTTGAACTATCCACCCGGCTATTCCTGGTCGTACGGTTTCTGGACCTTGCGTGAAGGAAAGGAGGAGAACGAGTTCCTCTTCAATATTCTCCTGGCACTATTCATGGTCTACTTTGTAATGGCCTCGCTCTTCGAGTCGCTGGCCCATCCGTTCTCGATCATGATCTCGCTGCTTTTTGCCTTTGTGGGCGTGGCTTGGTTCCTGCTGATTACGGGGACGCCTTTCAACATCATGGCCCAGATTGGGATTCTTATCTTGATCGGTATTGTCGTTAACAACGGAATCGTTGTTCTGGACCATATCAACAATTTGCGCAGGAAAGGGCTACCTCGGCCGAAAGCGATCACGGAAGGATGTCGCGAACGTTTCAGGCCGATCCTGATGACGGCAATGACAACCGTTGTCGGGTTGATCCCTTTGGCAGTTGGAAGCAGTTCCTTGTTCGACCTGCGCTATTTCCCGATGGCCAGAACATTGATGGGTGGCTTGATTGCCTCGACCGTTCTCACCCTTGTGGTGCTTCCGACTTATTACACGCTGGTAGATGATTTCTCCATTGGGTTGAAGCGCCTTTGGAGGAGTAGCTCACCTTCGACCGCAAAAGCCGTGCCCAAAGAAGACCCCGCCCCGGCTGAGGGATAGAATTGGGAGCTGGGGGCTTGAGGCCTGGGACTTGGGAATTGTAAAGATTCTCCCGTTCTGCGGCTGACGTTTTCTTGGTGTGCTTGGTGCCTTGGTGGTAAATCTTCTTGACCGACCATCCTTCTTCGCCAAGGCTTCGGAGGACAGGCGGAGCACGAGCACGAGGAATTGTAACCGGTTGCACCCCGATAACCGATTACCGATTACCGGCCTTGGACTCGAATCAAACACGAAGATTACAACGGTATTAGAATCAATCACGTAAAGAGTGCAGTCCGGACTCTTTCTGGAGACGCCTGGCCGGCCGATACGCGATGCAGGCGATGTGTTTCTTGTGTCCTTGATGGTGAAAGCAGTGATGAGTGTTATGTCTAAGTTGAAACAGCAAGTCTTGGGGAGTGTGGGGCTTTCACTTCTCTTTTTCGGTTCTTCCTTCCCATTAGCTCATTCCCCTGAAGAGGCGGGTCCTCATAAGGAAGGCGAACTGTTAAGTAACGTTCGACAGGTGACCTTCGAAGGGCGTAGGGCTGGAGAGGGGTACTTCAGTGCTGACGGCTCGCTGCTGGTCTTTCAGAGCGAGCGAGATCCGAAGAACCCGTTCTTTCAGATCTTCGTTCTTGACCTGGAAACTGGGGACACGAACAGGATCTCACCTGGATATGGGAAGACTACCTGCTCCTGGGTACATCCTGGTGGCAAGAAGGTCCTGTTCGCCTCCACGCACTCTGATCCTGAAGCTCGAAAGAAGCAGGAAGACGAGCTCGAGGCCCGTGCCGCAGGCGAGGAACGTCGCTACTCATGGGACTATGATGAGTTTTACGAGCTCTACGAAGCCGATCGTGCGTCGGGTGAGTTGAAACAGCTCACCGATTCGCCGGGCTATGACGCCGAAGGTTCCTGGTCTCCGGATGGAAGTCTCATCGCTTTTTCGTCCAATCGTGATGCCTATACCAGACCCTTGAGTGAGGAAGAGAAGGGCATATTCGAGAAGGATAAGTCCTACTTTGCGGACATCTATGTGATGAACGCCGACAGTTCCGAGGTTCGCAGACTTACCGATGTGCCGGGGTATGACGGCGGCCCATTCTTCAGTGCTGACGGCAAAAGGATTTGTTGGAGGCGCTTTTCAGAGGTCGGAGCCACCGCCGAGATCTTCGTTATGAACGTGGACGGCACCGACAAGAGACGGATTACGAGTCTCGGCGCTATGTCTTGGGCCCCCTTTTTCCATCCTTCCGGTGACTACCTGATTTTTGGCACCAACCTCCACGGTTTCGCCAACTTCGAACTCTATGTTGTGGATGCAGAAGGCCGTTCTGACCCTGTACGAGTCTCCTACACGGAAGGGTTTGACGGGCTGCCGGCGTTCTCTCCCGATGGAAAAGTTCTCGCCTGGACCAGTAATCGGACGCCTGGGGGACAGTCTCAGATCTTCTTTGCCGAGTGGAACAACCCCAGGGCGCGTGAACTCCTGGGACTTTCAACCGGGACTGCAACGGTCCCGGCGATCACTTCCACGGACCTGCGCCTGCACGTGGAAGAACTTGCGTCGGATGAAACAGAAGGAAGACTGACCGGAACACCGGGCGCGCGGCTGGCCGCAGAATACCTGGCATCGACTCTGGACGCCCTCGGCTATGAGCCTGCGGGCGATGATGACACCTTCTTTGATCCATTTGAATTCACGTCCGGGGTTTCACTGGGAACGGCCAACCGATTCGTGCTTCAGGAAGGTGAGAATTCCAGCCAGGCAAT
>JAUVSF010000366.1 GCA_030597245.1 Acidobacteriota bacterium | reverse complement strand
TCACCAACGGGTAGTTGAAGATGTAGGCTTCCTTGGCGATGGCTTTCGCTTCGTCGGGTGTTAATAGGTCCTGCGTCTTTGGGTTACACGCAACCAGCGCCGAAAACAACAGCAAGACGCTAACCAAGCCGGTCTTGCTCCTCATAGTCTTGCTCCTCATAGTCTTCCTCCTCAGGGTTCTGTTCCTCGGATTTTGCCACCTATGCCTTTCAACAAATCAAGCCTTTGAAATCCAGCTGTTCACCTATTCACTCGTGTGATCTTGAGGGAAGAATACAGAAGAGTCTCTTCATCCTCTTGACATTAGGCGCCACATCGTTCGGAACTGTCGCCCCACGACTGGGGCGTCTTCGACATTTCGACCTGCGAACCGGGTTTCGTCACTTCCCTAAAGCCTGTCTGCCCGGTGATCAGGTTTGGCTTCATGATCTGGTGTTCGGGACCGAGGTCCTCAAGATTCTCGAATACCTTCTTGTCGTTGAAGCCAAGGCTCATACAGCATATTTGCTCACCCTCTTTCATTAGTAGCCTATTTAGAGCTTATTCTGCATCTGGTAGCCAATTCTTTTTTTCAGAAAAGCGCAAGATTCCTCTGCCTGGGCAAGAAAAATAGTTACAGCACCAAACAAACGGCTCTGTCAAGTTGAGCCGCGGTCAGCGGGATTAGCAACAATTGGAGCATGAAACCCAGCTACAGAGGCCACCGTTTTCCGCCCGAAGTTATCAGTCATGTTGTGTGGCTGTACCATCGATTCACGCTCAGCTTTCGGGATGTCGAAGATCTGCCTGGCCGAGCGTGGCATCATTGTCTCTTACGAAGCCATCCGTTTCTGGTGTCTGAAGTTCGGATCGGAGTACGCTCGACGGCTCCGAATAAGGCAGGGTGAATTGGGGGACATTTGGTATGTCGACGAGGTTTTCGTCAAGATCCAAGGACAACAGATGTATCTCTGGAGCGCGGTCTGTTCCACAGTCGCGTTAACTTGACAGTGCCGCTCAGATAGTCTGGCTCGCGAAAAAGCGACTTCCTATCGACCGGCATTCTTTATGGAGCAATTCTCAACCGCCGCTCACTCGTAAGCGGGAATTCCGGTAATGCTCTGCCCGAGTATCAGGGTGTGAATGTCATGCGTCCCTTCGTACGTATAAACCGATTCCAGATTGGCCATGTGTCTGAACACTGGATATTCGCTCAAAATTCCGTTTGCACCCAGGACATCCCTCGCCATCCTGGCGATTTCGAGCGAGATCCTGACATTGTTTTGCTTCGCCATGGACACCTGGTCAAACCTCATCGTGCCCTCTTCCTTCAACTGCCCAAGACGGTACACGAGGAGCTGACCCTTGGTGATTTCCGTCAGCATCTGCACCAACTTCTGCTGAACCAACTGATGCGAAGCGATCGGCTTCCCGCCGAACTGCACCCTTTCCAGAGACCAGCGGACCGCCGAGTCGTAGCAAGCCATTGCACTGCCGAGTGCACCCCAGGCAATGCCATATCTAGCCTGCGTCAAACACATGAGAGCGTGTTTGAGCCCATCCGTTTCAGGAAGTAGGTTCGACGCCTGAATCCGACAATTGTCAAAAAACAGCTCTGAAGTTACCGAAGCGCGAAGGGAGTGCTTGTTGTGGTAATCGCGGGCCCCAAAACCCTCGGTGCCTTTCTCCACCAGGAAACCGCGCACCCGTTCATCTTCACATTTGGCCCAAACCACCGCAATGTCCGCCAATGTTCCATTGGTGATCCACGCCTTGCTGCCGTTGAGAATGTAACTGTCCCCTTCTTTTCGAGCCCGGGTTCTCATTCCTCCTGGATTCGATCCAAAATCCGGCTCAGTCAAACCAAAGCAGCCAATCGCCTCACCTCGCTGCAACTTCGGGAGCCAAGTCTCTTTTTGTCGATCATCGCCAAATGTGTAGATCGGGTTCGTGGCCGTTTCACCCTGCACGGAAACGAAGCTGCGCAGTCCACTGTCACCCCGCTCCAGCTCCTGCATGATCAAGCCGTAGGCAAGATTATTGAGGCCCGCACAATCGTAACCTTGCAGGTTGGCTCCAAAGAAACCCAGTTTCCCCATCTCAGCAACGAGCTCGAAAGGAAAGGTCCCAGCCATATAGTGATCATCGATGATCGGTATTACCCTATCCTCAACGAATTCCCTCACCGTATCCCGGACTAACAACTCCTCCTCATTGAAGAGTGAATCTAGGCACATAAAATCAGCACTTTTGAAAGCCATTGGGTCAATATAGCATGGCGATCGTTGATCCGTATTCACCGATTCCGGATCATCCCGTGTGTTATAAATAGCCCATGATTCTGGGTTTGACGGGTCGCAATGCGTCTGGAAAAGGTGAAGCCGCCGAGTTTCTGAAGAGCAAAGGTTTCTTCTACTATTCTCTGTCGGACGTTATCCGAGAAGAAATCAAGGGACGAGGGCTTGAGTTGACTCGCGAGAACTTGATTGCGACCGGGCGAGAGCTTCGGTCCCGCTTCGGAAACGGTTATCTGTCCGAACAGATCCTCGAGCGGATCGATTCCAACAAGAACTATGTTGTCGACTCAATTCGTCATCCCGACGAAGTCGAGGTCTTTCGCCGGCTTCCTGATTTCTACCTGTTGGCAATCACGGCAACTCCCGAGGTACGCTTCGCACGTATCAAGAAGCGCGGCCGAGAGTCTGACCCGACTGACCTGGAAGAGTTCATCCGTCTGGAGCAGCGGGAAGCAGTACGTAAAACAGACGAAGGTCAGGATCTTGACGCCACGGGAGTAACGGCTGACTTCACTCTCGAAAACAACGACAACCTGACGAATCTCCAGGACAGGGTGGGGGCACTGATTCGAAGGCTGATGGCACACTTGAAGAGACCCAGTTGGGACGAGTATTTCATGAGAATCGCCCAAGTCGCGGCGCTGAGGAGCAACTGCATTAAGAGAAAAGTTGCAGCTGTGATCGTTCGGGACAAAAGAGTGATTTCCACCGGATACAACGGCACCCCAAGGGGCACCAAGAACTGCTATGAAGGCGGATGCCCCCGCTGTAACAGTCTGGCTGACAGCGGAACCAGACTGGAGGAGTGCCTTTGCTCCCATGGAGAAGAGAACGCTATCATTCAGGCCGCGTACCATGGAGTCAGCGTCAAGGGATCGACTCTTTACACGACTTTCGCCCCCTGCCTGATGTGTACCAAAATGATAATCAATGCCGGCATACGCGAAGTTGTCTACAACATGGATTACCCGCTGAACGATACGTCCTTTGCGCTCTTGGATGAGGCGGGGGTAACTTGCAGAAAACTCGCCGTCAAATCAAGCTGAGACAATGTTGGGAGTACCGTTTCTAGCTCTGCTTTCTCTATTCTTCTTCGCGGCGGCTTCGTTTGGTTTCCTTTTCTTCATGTTTAAGTATGCCCCTCGTTCCGAAACTCGTCTCTGGGGAACGCGTCTTTCTCTTGCCATGGGTTTCCTCGGGGTCGGAGCATTGGCAATCTCTCAGGGAGGCATGAGTCAGATTTCGATGCTGATCCTTGTTTCGCTCCTGGTCTCTCTTCTTGGATTCGAACTTTCAAATCGCTTCTTGAGATAGAACTCTGCAGTATAATCTCCGAAAGCTAGAACGCATTCGAAAACAGTAATCAGACTGAGATCATAGAGGAGATAGTATATGCCTTACCCTGAAGAATGGGTCACCCCGGCTCGTGAAGAGCTGACAAGCATCGGAATAGAAGAACTAAGAACCGCCAGTGAAGTCGAAAAGACACTGGGAAGAAGAAAGGGAACTGTCCTGGTCGTTGTGAATTCAATCTGTGGATGTGCTGCCGGTAACGCGAGGCCGGCCGTCGCGGATGCCCTGAAGAGTGGGCCGAAACCAGATACTCTCACCAGTGTTTTCGCGGGTCAGGATATAGAAGCTACCGAAAGGGCCAGGGAGTACTTCAGCCCACAGCCGCCCTCTTCGCCCAGTGTTGCTTTAATGCGAGACGGCAAACTGGTGTTCATGCTTCATCGGAACAGAATTGAGGGGCGTCCCTCTGAAGCCATCGCCAACGATTTGAAGGAAGCATTCCGCCTCTATTGTGAAACCGAAGTATAAGAGTCGGTGATCGGCCTGCCCTCCATAGCTTCAGCGAAGGAGAGTGATCGGTAATCGGTGATCGGTGTTTTTGGGTTGGCGGTTGGTAAGCCGTGGCCGCCAGTTGAGTCAGGCAAACTAAAACCTGAAACTGAGTTCCAGGAAGTACTCGCGCCCCTTCCCAAAGAGCCTTTCGTTGCCCAGGAGTCCTCGATTGGATTTGATCACAACTCTCAGAAACTCATCCGACCACAATGAACCGAACATCTCTCTGTATGATATTCGCCGTTTGGCCAACGCAAGTCTCACGTGGTCATTCAACATTCGCTTCAGGCAAATCCCTTTGACATAGTAATGACGGGTTCGCACTGAATAGAAGGGACCCCATTCTGAAGAGATCGAAACCACACGGTCCCTGAAAGAGGGGTCGCGCATCTTCATTCGCAATTCACGGTTACCAACAGCGAATTTCAGCAGGCTTCCGAGGCTATTGCCATCGGAGTACAGCGCCGATCGATCGAGAGTCAAAGTCGGCGCGGGGCGAATCGGTGAGCTCACGTTTACAACAGGGTTCGGGCACCTCGAAATTGGTAAGTGTTCCGTTCGAATCCAGCCGACGATACTCCCTTGGCTCACTTCCGCCCACAGTCCGTCTACTCGCTCGACCTCGAAGGGAACACTCAGGGTGAGAAGGGTCCTTACAGGCGAGGTAGAATCAGGCCTGGCGTGTAGCGGAATCCGATCCGAACCACCGAGAACGAATGCCGCGAAAGCACCAATCATGAGGGCACAGGCAGCTAGCCTTCTCAGCCACCACATCGCGGAATCTCCTACCTATTAGCGTAACGGGTTCCAGGCGAAAAGACAACTACGAAGGAACCAGAAAGCAAGTGCGAACGAGGGAAGACGTACGTTGGCCGACGAGCCGGAGGACAGGCCGGTCATAGCTATCCATCACTCAACGTTTCAATTGAGAGGAAGATAAGCATCCAAGCCTGTCCCGACGACCTGGAAGGTCATCCTCCTTCCTCAAACCTACCTTCTTGGTGTCCTTGATGGTAGATTCTAGTTCCCGATCACCGATAACCCGTTAACCGATCACCGGTCACCGATCACCGATTCGTCTCACTTCTCGCCTTCCTCGTATTGTTCCTTAATCTGCTCGAGAACATCTAAATCGGCAAGAGTACTCGTATCGCTCAGGATTCTGCCCTCTGCGATGTCTCGTAGTAAACGCCGCATGATCTTGCCGCTTCGCGTCTTAGGCAGTTCGTGTGTCAAGAAAAGGCGGTCGG
>JAUVSF010000065.1 GCA_030597245.1 Acidobacteriota bacterium | reverse complement strand
GCGTCCTTGGTGGTTCGTATTATCCGGGTACAGGAACCTGATTGACAACTTTACGTACAAGTACCATATAGAACTCAGGAGAGTATGGAGTAATGACTGTGCTGAACCGGGATATTGAAGCAATTCAGGCCAGAATTGAAACGGCAGGCAGATTTGTAGAACCCCTTGTCGCCGAAATCAGAAAGGTCATCGTTGGCCAGGACTATATGGTTGAGAAACTCCTGGTCGCTCTTCTGGCGAATGGCCACGTGCTGCTCGAGGGTGTTCCAGGTCTGGCCAAGACCTTAATGGTAAGAACGCTGGCTCAGACCATAGACACAAAGTTTCAAAGGATTCAGTTCACCCCGGATCTTTTGCCGGCCGACCTCATCGGTACGCTGATCTACGATCAGAAAGAGGGTCAGTTCAGGACTAAGAAGGGACCAGTCTTTTCAAACGTGATCCTGGCGGATGAGATCAACCGCTCACCGGCAAAGGTCCAGTCAGCCCTCCTGGAGGCTATGCAGGAACGAACCGTCACCATCGGCGAGACTACCTTCGCCCTCGAAGAGCCTTTTCTCGTTTTCGCTACCCAGAACCCGATTGAACAGGAAGGAACCTACCCTCTTCCCGAAGCCCAGGTGGACAGATTCATGCTGAAGCTTGCCATCTCCTACCCTTCCAAGGACGAGGAACTGGAGATCATGCGCAGGATGTCCAAAGGTCCGATACCGGAGGCATCGCCGGTCGTCAACCCGAGTGAGATCCTTTCTGCTCGTGAGGCCGTGGAAGAGATCTATGTAGACCCGAAAGTCGAAACCTACATTGTCGAACTGGTAACGGCCACCCGAAACCCTCAGGACTACGGACTGGCGGATCAACAGGACTTGATTGCATTCGGAGCATCACCTCGCGCCTCAATTAACCTGCTGAAAACGGCAAGGGCGAGAGCGTTTCTGAAAGGTCGAGGCTATGTGACACCTGAAGATGTCCGTGCTCTGGCAATGGACGTTCTCAGGCATCGGGTTCTCTTGACCTACGAGGCTGAGGCAGAAGAGGTCGATTCCGAAGACGTCATAGACAAGATCCTCAATACAATCGAAGTTCCGTGAACAGCGAACCGGTGGGCAGTGAACAGGCTCCACTTCTGAATTAGCGCGATGATTTCCAAAGAAGTACTCAAGAAAGTCCGTCGCATCGAGATCTCGACACGAGGTCTGGTCAACGATGTGTTCTCGGGACAGTACCATTCGGTTTTCAAAGGCAGAGGGATGGATTTCTCAGAAGTAAGGGAATACCAGTTCGGCGACGATATCAGAACCATCGACTGGAATGTTACCGCGAGAACGGGCCACCCTTTTGTGAAGGTTTTCGAAGAGGAGCGTGAACTGACCATCATGCTTCTGGTGGATGTCAGTTCTTCGAATGATTTCGGTACCGCGGATCGTATGAAAGGTGAAGTTGCGGTCGAGATTTGCGCGCTGCTCGCCTTTTCGGCAATCAAGAACAACGACAAGGTGGGCTTGGTCATCTTCAGCGATCGGATCGAGAAGTTCGTCCCTCCCAGGAAGGGCAGACAGCACGCCCTTAGAGTGATTCGCGAACTCCTTTATCACCAGCCTCAGAACACAGGCACGGATATCGGGCTGGCCCTTGAATACGTTAACAGGGTTGTGCGGCGGCATAGCGTTACCTTCCTGGTTTCGGACTTCTTCGATAAAGGATTCGAGCGCGCACTGAGGGTCGCCAATAGAAGACACGATGTTATTGCCATTCGAGTCTCGGACCGTCGGGAAACTGAGATCCCTTCCGTCGGTCTGATCGAGCTGGAAGACACAGAAACGGGGGAGCGCCTGCTATTGAACTCATCGGATGCAGGTTTTCGCAGTCTTTTCAGCCAGGAGATGGGGCAAGCGAACTCCCGGCTGGAAAAGACGTTCAAGTCAACCAAAGTGGACTACATTCAAATATGGGCGGACCAGCCCTACGACGCACCGCTTATCAAGTTCTTCAAGAAAAGAGCGCGGAGAATTCGCTAAGCATGAACGACTACCCCTACTCAAGAAGACACGTCGTCCTGATGTGGGTCCTCATGCTGGCAGGAATCCAGGTCACAGCTTCTGCTGCGGAGATTTCGGCCGAGGCAAGGATCGATCGTGACGTGGTCACAGTAGGCGATGTCATTACGCTAACCATCGAAGTCCGATACGATGACGATCTTGCGCCTCGAATGCCTGGAGCGGACACTCCACTTGGCGAATTCGAAGTGAGAGATTACTGGACGGAGGCCCCCCAGGCAGGCTCGGACGGGAAGATCCTGGCCCGGTCGCTTTTCAGTCTGACTGTTTTTTCTCCCGGAGTCATGAAGATACCGGCCGTGGAAATCACCTATGTTTCTTCAGACGGCACTCGCCAGGATTCTGTTACTACTGAGCCGGTCGAGGTCAAGGTTGCTCGCACCTTAACCGACGAAAGCGAGGATATACAGGACATCAAGCCTCCTCTCGAGATTCCGAGAGACTGGCTTCCGATCTTCATCGCTTTTCTTGGCGGGGCCATTCTGGCCGCGCTTGGATTGTATTTCTACCGGGCCAAAACTCGAAAAGCCGCTCTAGCGGGTACCGGGCCGGTGATGCCGGATCGACCGCCCCATGAGCTTGCCTACGAGACTCTGGAACGAATCAAGAGATCTGATCTACTGGTAAAAGGAGAGATCCATCGATTTCACATCTTGCTTGCTGAAACCATCAGACGCTACATCGAGGGGCGTTACCACGTGGATGCCCTGGAAATGGCATCCCACGAGGTGCTCGATGGGTTGCGTCGCCGCGGAGTAAAAAGGGACACCATCTCTCGCTTTGAACGCTTCCTGGACCAATGCGACATGGTCAAGTTTGCAAAGTCTCGGCCCTCGCAGATGCAAAGCCTCGAAGTACTCAACCTGGGTCTTGAAATCATCGACCAGACCAGACCGATTCCTGTGGCTCCGACTGCCACGGTAGAGGATACGCTGGGCGGGTCCGCGCCATCGTCGTCCGAATTGCCGGCCAAGACCTTGGATCAGCCGGGGAGCTAGCAGATGTTCTTCAGACTCGCGGACCCACTATGGTTGCTTGCACTCGCTGCCATTCCCTGGTTGGTATTCCGGTATTTCTTCCGCAAAAAGCAGACCAGGACAACGCTTGGCTACTCGTACCTCGGGATAATCAAAAAGGCTCAGAAACGCTCCCATGATTGGACGCGCTACCTTCTGATCGGCTTACGCTTGACCGCTGTCACCTTAGTCATTCTTGCCCTGGCGAGGCCTCAGTCAGGCCTCCGGGGAGAAGAAGTCAAAACCGAAGGTATCGATATCATGCTGGTCCTTGATGTTTCCAGCTCGATGCTTGCTGAAGATATCGAACCGAACCGTGTCGAGGCAGCAAAAAGTGTCGCAGCGGACTTCGTCAAGGGCAGACTCAATGACCGGATTGGACTCATTGTTTTCTCAGGCAGAGCATACACGCAGTGCCCTCTGACGATCGATTACGGCGTTCTTCTTGATCTGTTCAATGAAACTGAAGTAGGGATGATCGAAGATGGAACCGCGATCGGAACAGCGCTAGGGCTTGCGGTCAATCGACTGCGCGATAGCAACGAAGCCTCCAAAGTCGTCGTGTTGCTCACCGACGGAAGGAACAATCGCGGCGAAATTGGCCCTAAAACCGCAGCGGAACTGGCCCAGGCATTTGACATCAAAGTGTATACGATCGGAGCTGGAGGAGAAGGAACGGCACCCTACCCGGTCGACGATCCTCTTTTCGGGAGACAGCAAGTTCAGATACAAGTGGATGTGGATGAAACGATGCTGAAAGAGGTTGCCAAACTAACCGGTGGCCGCTATTTCCGAGCCACAGACAGGGAAAGCCTTGAGCAGATCTACGAAGAAATCGATCAACTCGAGAAGACCGAAATAGAAGTGACTGAATTTACCCGGTATTCAGAACTTTTTCATATTCCGCTGGGCTTTGCACTTATCTTTCTTTTTTCGGATGTAATACTTACTAATACCTGGTTAAGAAGAATCCCCTAGAAAACCGAATGAGGGACTTCATTGTTTAGATTTGGCGATCCGAGCTTACTCTTCTTACTGACGTTGATTCCGTTAACGGGACTCTTTATGTACATAGCGTTTCGTAAGAAGCAAAAGGCCCTTGAGCGCTTCGGCAACCTGGAGTTAATTAAAAGGCTCTGTAACGGATTCAGTCAAAAAAGACGAACCATCAAGGTCGCCTTACTTTTGGCAGGACTCGGCTTCCTTCTCCTGTCTCTGGCCCGACCTCAGTTTGGCACCAGGATCGAGACCGTGACGCGGGCGGGACAGGATATAATCATCGCCCTTGATGTCTCGCTTTCCATGCTGGCCGAGGATATCCGTCCGAATCGGCTCGAAAAGGCAAAGCGAGAGATTGCATCCATGATCGACCGCCTGGAAGGAGACCGGATTGGGCTCGTAGCCTTTGCCGGGGAGGCCTTTGTGGCCTGCCCTCTGACCCTGGACTATGGAGCAGCACGCATGTTCCTTTCAGCGATGGAACCGGATCTCATCCCGCTTCCGGGAACGGCTCTTGCCGAGGCAGTTCGAAAGGCTCAAAGGGCTTTCGTCGAAGGTGAAACCAAAAACAAGGTTCTCATTATCATCACTGACGGCGAGGACCATGACGGCTCTCTGGAGGAAACCGTAGAGGGGGCTGCCGAGGACGGGATCGTCATTTTCACGATCGGTGTCGGGACACCTCGCGGGGTTCCAATTCCCGTGTACGACGAATCTGATCGAGGCCAGTCTTTCAAGCGGGACCAGAATGGAGAGGTAATCCTCACACGCCTCGACGAGGAAACACTGAGAATGATCGCAGAGTCCTCAGGTGGCTCGTATCATCGCTCCACCAGCCGAGGAATTGAGCTGGACGCGATCTACGACACTGTTTCCATGATGGACAAAAAGGAGCTCTCTGCGCGGCAAGTCACGGTCTTCGACGAGAAGTTCCAGCCATTCCTTGCACTGGGATTACTATTAATCCTCATTGAGACGCTCACCGGAGAGGGAAAACGGACCAGAGGAGAGTGGAGGGGAAGGTTTCAATGAAACAAATCACACTGTTTCTGTTCTTGTGGAGCCTACTGACCTCGATGACTTTGGCCCAGGGTGCACGAGGAAAGGTCCTTGAAGGCAACCGGCTTTACTCTGAAGAGAAGTATGAAGAGGCTCTCAAGAAATATGAAGAGGGCCTCGAGGAGGCCCCTGACTCTGAAATTGCCCGCTTCAATTCGGGTGATGCACTCTACAAGTTGGGTGACTTTGAAAAGGCGCTCGAAGCATACCAGGGCGCTCTCGGACCTGATGATTCTGCCCTGCGTGCTCAAGCCTTGTACAACCTTGGAAACGCCAATTTCCGACTGGGGAGCCTGCAAGAGAGCCTCGAGAACTATAAAGAAGCTCTCCGGCTTAATCCAAATGATGGTGAGGCCAAACGGAATCTCGAATATGTCTTGAAAATGCTGGAGCAGCAGCCACCCCAGCAATCTCCCGATGAGGATCAGGACGAGGGCAAAGACAAGGACGAAAACAAACAACAGAACCAGGAGAACGGCTCGAAGCGGCAGGACCAGGAAAAGCAGGAACAGGATCAGGGACAGAGCCAGGACGACGAGCAACAGGAAGGTGAGCAGCAACAACAGGAGGGAAACCATCGAGAGCAGAGTCAGGATAGCTCCGACTCAACCAGGAACCAGGACGCCAGCCCCAATCAGGAGAGTGGAGAACAGCAGCAGAACTCTCCTCAGCAGGATTCCGCTGGAGCTCAAAAGCCTGCCGGCACCATGACCAGGGAGGAAGCCGAACAATTGTTGGAGGCAATCAAAGAAAACCCCAACGAGCTTCTCAAAAGGAAGGTGGGGCCCGGGCGCCGCCAATCGGGAAAGGACTGGTAGCTGCCAAATAACGTAGCCAATGATCCTAGACGCCAATTACTTTAGACAAACCTTGATCAAAAGAGCCCTCGGGGTACTTCTCGCTGAGTTCCTGATGCTTGTACCATTGCTCTCAGCCGATCTCTCGGTCAAGACTTTCATCGACCGGAGTATTGTGTCCGCCGGAGAGAACTTCACGCTTTCGGTGGAACTCTCTGGTACAGATGCTGACGAAGCAGCGGCACCAGAGGTCCCTAATATCGAAGAGTTCGCAAAATACCTGGGCAGTGGATCCTCGACAAATCTGCAGATTGTGAACGGACAGATGTCTCAGACTCGAACCTTCGACTTCTACTTCCAGGCCAAAGCCGTTGGAAAGTTCGAGATAGGTGCGGTCACGGTTCTACTGGATGGGGTTGAGCATCGCTCTGAGCCGATCCAGATAGAAATCGTCCAGGGCAGGCCTCAGAGAAGAAGTCAACAACCGCTATCCAGAACAAACGGTCTAGCGGAAGAGGACCTGTTCCTGAGTGCCAAAGCCGGCAAGAAGGAGGTTTTTGTTAATGAGGCGGTCATCGTCACCTATAGGATTTACACTCGAGTTGACGTTTCACAGTACGGTATATCCAGCCTTCCCGATAACTCAGGATTCTGGGTTGAGGACCTCCTCCGCGACCAGGCCCCAGCACAGCCCACAAACGAGATGATCAACGGTCTCAGCTACACTGTGGCAACGATCAAGAAAGCAGCCCTCTTCCCTACCACCGCCGGCGAGAAGACCATCGAACCGCTCGAGATTGAATGTGCAGTCAGACTCAAACCGACGCGTCGCAGTGTCTTCGACGACTTCTTCTCGAACCCGTTCGGTAGGACCGTTCGCTACCGCCTCAAATCCGATCCCATTCGAATCAATGTTCTGCCACTGCCTGAGGAAGGCAAGCCGGCAGATTTTTCAGGTGCAGTCGGTAATTTCACTTTGGAAGGGAAAGTGGATAAGACCACAGTACGCGTAAATGATGTGGCATCACTCAAGCTGACACTAAGGGGATCCGGAAACATTCGGACCTTGCCAAATCCTGAAATCGAAGTCTCATCTGGACTCGAGACCTACGATCCGGAGGTGTCCGAGAATGTTCGAGCGACGGCTGACGGAGTACTGGGAAGCCGCACCTCTGAGTGGGTCGTGGTCCCCCGTGTCCCGGGCAAACAGACCATCAAAGCGGTACGACTTCCCTATTTTCATCCCAGAGATCGAGAATACAAGGTGGCTCTCGTGGACGAGATTGTCCTGGATGTGAAACCGGGTGCGGATTTGGAATTGAATGCACCTTTGTCCCGTGCCGCGAAGGAACAGGTCAGGTTCATCACTGAAGACATTCGCTTCATCAAGCTGGCCCCCGGCAGCTTGAAACCTCTGAACAGTCCGGTGTTCAGGAACCCGGCCTTCTGGGGTATCTTGCTGTTTCCTCTCATCGGCATTTCAGTTGCTTCTCTCTACAGCCGTCATCGCCGTCGCCTCGAGGCAGACTACGCTTATGCCCGATCCAGAACGGCAGGCAAAGTCGCGAAGAAACATCTGGCCAAAGCCAGAGCGCTCCTCAGCGCGGCCGAGGACCAGCAAGACTTCTACTCGGAATGCGAAAGGGCCTTATCGGGGTTCGCTGCCGACAAACTCAACATGGCCAGAGCTGGAATTATGACTGAGAATGTGGGTCGCCTGCTCGAGACGAGAGGCGTCGCGAACAACGTCATTGAGGACTATTTGGAGTGTCTACGGGTCTGTAACATGAAGCGATTCTCGCCCGCCGAAGTGGATTCGCATGAGAGTGAAACGTTTTTGAAGCGGGCGGAAACCGCAATTCAGCAGTTGGATGAGGCGATCTCGACATGAAGCATCGAAAACGGGCCTTTCCCGACTCGGTTCAGAGAATCGGTTCGCCATATTTAGTGAAACTCCTGCTGGTTTTCTCTGCGGCCGTTTTCTTTAGTCATTCGCTGGAAGCGCAAGGGGGATCAGAACGCCTCTTCGACGAAGGCAACCTGCTTTATCAGCAGCAAGACTTTCAGGGAGCCCGGGACAAGTATCTTCAGATCGAAACCCAGGGAGAAGTCAGCAGCGCACTCTATTACAACCTTGCCAACAGCTATTACAAGCTCGGCAGTTTTGGAAAGGCCATCCTTTACTATGAGAGGTCTTTGCGGCTTGATCCCGGTGACGACGACACTCAAGCGAATCTTCGAGCCGCTAACCAGGCCACGGCAGACCAGATCATTCCCCCTCAGGAGTTTGAACTTGCGCGCCGGCTGTTTTGGCTCCTGTACGCGATTTCAACTCCATCTTTGATCAAGCTGGCTATCGGTCTCTATCTATCCGCATGCATTCTTCTTACGGTTGGAATCGTGTCACGGAATCGTCGCATAGTTCGCATCTGTAGACGGGGATCACTCGCTGCAGGAGCCCTGCTGCTCGTAACCATCTCGATTGCCGGCGCTCAGTGGATGGACTCGAGAAACCGTGTTGAGGCGATCGTTATGGACAGCGAAGTCGGGGCGATGGGAGCCCCTGACGATGGGGGAGTCGAGCTGTTTCGCATCCATGAAGGCACCAAGGTGAGGATCGATCAGTCAACAGGTGAGTGGATCGAAATCGTCTTACTGGATGGGAAGGTAGGTTGGGTCCGCCGCGAAAGCGTCGAGATGATTTGAATTAGGGGCTGGGGGCTTGTCGAAGTGCGAACGACGAAGTGCGAACGACGAACGGGGAACTGGGAGCTGGGGGCTTAACCACTAAGTCACAAAATCACTAGAATCTCTTTGTGCTTTAGTGACTTCGTGGTTTAATCCCAGACCATAAGGTCCAGGATGGGCTGTCCAAGAATGAATTCAAGCTAGAGGAGTGAGTCATGGCGGACATCGACGACATTCGGGTAAACCAGCCAGTGAAAAGACTGCGTGGGTCTCTTCCAAAGATCGGCATTCGTCCGGTCATCGACGGGAGAAAAAAGGGGGTTCGCGAGTCGCTGGAGAATCAAACAATGGCAATGGCTAAGTCAGCGGCCCTCTTGATCGAAGAGAACCTTAGGCATTCCAACGGCCTGCCCATTGAGTGTGTAATACCGGATTCCTGCATCGGCGGTGTGGCCGAAGCAGCCGACGCTCAAGAGAAGTTTGCCCGCGAGGGCGCAGGCGTCTCCCTCACCGTAACTCCCTGCTGGTGCTATGGGACTGAAGTGATGGACACCGATCCCTTCCTGCCCAAGGCGATCTGGGGCTTTAACGGCACAGAGCGTCCAGGAGCCGTCTACCTGGCCGCGGCACTGGCCGGATACACCCAGAAAGGTCTCCCCGCCTTTGGAATCTATGGGAAAGACGTTCAGGATCAGGATGACACCAGCCTTCCAGAAGATGTCAAGAGCAAGTTGCTCCTGTTCGCCAAGGCCGGCCTGGCCGCAGCTGAAATGAAGGGTAAGTCCTACCTCGCCATCGGATCTGTCTCAATGGGAATCGCCGGCTCGATTGTTGACCAGGGTTTCTTTCAGGACTACCTGGGGATGCGGAATGAAACCGTGGACATGTCTGAACTGACCCGTCGTATCGAGGAGAAGATCTACGACGAGGAGGAACTTCAGAAGGCACTTTCCTGGGTGAAGACCTGTTGCCAGGAAGGGGCTGACCTGAATCCTGCGGAAGCCCAAGTATCCAGAGAACGCAAAGACTGGGAGTGGGAAACGGTCGTCAAGATGGCAATCATCGCCCGAGACCTGATGATCGGCAACCCTCGCCTCGGAGAATTGGGGTTCGGGGAAGAGGCATTGGGCCGTAACGCTTTAATTGCAGGCTTCCAGGGACAGCGTCAATGGACGGACCACTTCCCCAATGGGGACTTCATGGAGGCGATCCTGAATTCCTCATTCGACTGGAACGGTATCCGCGAACCGTTGCTGATGGCGACCGAGAACGACGCCCTCAATGGCGTCACGATGGCTTTCGGACACCTTCTAACCGACACCGCCCAGATCTTTGCAGACGTCCGTACCTACTGGAGTCCTGAAGCGGTTCGAAGAGTCACCGGAAAAGAGTTGTTCGGACCCGGTCGTAATGGAATCATCCACCTGATCAATTCCGGGGCGGCCACACTCGATGGGACCGGCCTCCAACTGAGAGACGGTAAGCCCGCACTCAAACCATTTTGGGAAATTACGCCTCAAGAGGCAAAGGCCTGCCTCGAAGCAACCAAGTGGTGTGCGGCAGATCAAGGTTACTTCAGGGGTGGTGGGTTCTCTTCACTCTTTTTTACCAAAGGACAGATGCCGGTGACCATGGCCCGAATCAACCTGGTCAAGGGACTGGGGCCTGTTCTCCAACTCGCCGAAGGGTACGCTGTCGATATTCCGGACGAGGTTCACTCGACGCTTGACAACCGTACGAACCCAACCTGGCCGACAACCTGGTTTGCACCCATACTGACGGGATCTCCGCCCTTCGAAAGCGTCTACTCGGTGATGGCGAACTGGGGCGCGAACCATGGCTCAATCAGCTACGGACACATAGGTGACAAGCTGATCACCCTGGCTTCGATTCTTCGCATTCCGGTGTCTATGCACAATGTTCCCAATGAGCGAATCTTCAGACCCAGCGCGTGGAGCGCTTTTGGAGCGATGGACCCCCTGGGCGCCGATTATCGGGCGTGCAGCAACTTCGGTCCCCTGTACGGAGGAGCTTAGAGATCACTGACATTTCCAAGCGGGCCTGAATCCACAAAGTGCTCGGAACGGCCCAGCACCTAATTCCGGAGAGAAAATATGGCTGCACCTGAATTCGTCGCTTGTGACTTCGGAGCTAGCAGCGGAAGGCTGATCCTCGGGACTTTGAGCGACAGCAAGGTTAGCCTGAAGGAAATCCATCGATTTGCCAATCGAGAGGTCGAAATCCTGGGGCATTACTATTGGGACCTGCCCCGTCTATTTGTCGAGTTGAAGCATGGCCTTTCACGCCTCAGATCGGAAGGACATCGCGATCTCAGCAGTATTGGTGTGGACACCTGGGGAGTTGATTTCGGCCTGATCGCCAGGGACGGGACAGTCTTGGGAAACCCTGTCGCATACCGGGACAGTCGTACCGAGGGAATGATTGAACATGCGTTTGGGCTCATGCCGAAGAAGGAGCTTTATCAACTAACCGGTATCCAGTTCCTTCAGTTCAATACACTTTTCCAGCTGCTCAGCATGGTTAAGAACTCGAGCCCTCTCCTCGAGGTGGCGGAGAACCTCCTCTTCATGCCTGACCTCTTTAACTACCTGATGACTGGCGAGGTCGTCTCCGAATACACAATCGCTTCGACGTCGCAGATGCTCGACGCGGGAAAAAAGGTATGGGCAGATCCCGTTCTCGAGGCTCTGGGACTACCGCGGAGCCTGATGCCCTCGATTGTGGAACCTGGACATATCGTCGGACAGCTGAGATCCAACATCTGCAGCGAAACAGGGTTGCAAGTGGTTGATGTGGTGGCTCCGGCCTGCCACGATACGGCTAGCGCAGTCGTTGCAGTTCCTGGAAAAGGTTCTAACTGGGCGTATTTGAGCTCGGGAACCTGGTCACTTTTGGGAACCGAAGAAGATGCGCCCATCATCAACGGCCTGTCTCTTAAGAACAACTTCACCAATGAGGGAGGTCTCAACGGAAAGATCCGCTTTCTTCGCAACAACATGGGCCTGTGGCTTCTGGCGCGGTGCAGACACGCCTGGGCGGAAGATGGGCAGGTCACTGATTACGACAGCTTGCTTGACCAGGCCGCGGAATCACCACCGTTTAAGTGCGTTATCGACCCGGACGACCACTCGTTCCTGAATCCGCCTGACATGCCGGCTGCAATCGAAGCCTTTTGCGGTGCCGCCGGAATGGCTGTTCCCGAGTCCCAGGGAGAATTCGTCAGAACGATACTCGAGAGCCTGGCTCTGAAATACAGGTTCATACTGGATCAAATCAATTCTATGCGAACCGAGCCCGTTGAGAGACTTCACATTGTCGGTGGAGGTGCCAAGAACATCCTGCTCAATCAGTTCACTGCTAATGCCTGCGGAATCCCGGTTACAGCCGGTCCCGTGGAAGCGACAGCGCTCGGGAACATATTGATTCAGGCGATCGCGAAAGGGCATCTGACCGATCTTAACGAGGCGAGAAATGTAGTTGTCGAATCTTCTGAACTTCGGGAATATGAGCCGGCTGATCGAGACCTGTGGGAGGAGCAGTACCAGACATCAAAAGCTTATTTCAGGACGTAAAGTGAAAGGATTTAAAATGAGGCGATTACTGTGTCTGTTGATTCTTCTCGGCACAGGCTCAAGCGCATTTGTAGCCGGTGAGGACAGAATCCGTCTGATCGTGCGTGGTGATGACATGGGCTCCAGTCATGCTTCTAACCTCGCCTGCATCGAGGCCTACCAGAACGGGATCATGACTTCAGTCGAAGTGATGGTCCCTACTCCGTGGTTCCCTGAGGCGGTCAAGCTCCTGGAACAGAATCCGGGCCTGGACGTCGGGATCCACCTGACCCTGACAAGCGAATGGGACACGGTCAAATGGCGCCCCATCACGTGTGCACCAAGCATCACCGATTCGTCCGGATACTTTTTTCCAGTGATCTGGCCAAATGAGAATTATCCAGCAGAACGAAGCCTCTTACGCGCCCCATGGAAAACGGAGGAGATCGAGCAGGAATGGAGGGCTCAAATCAAGTTGGCAATAGAGACGATTCCACAAGTCACGCACATCACCGGTCATATGGGAGTAGGACTTCTTTCCGGAGAGATCCAAGCGGTCATTGAACGCCTGGCAAAGGAATTCAAGCTAAGTGAAAGCCACTTGGAACTTGGAATCGACGGAGTCGTGCAATACACGGGGCCCAAGACGACACCCGAAGAAAAGGTCCAGAGCTTCATCACAACGCTCGAGGAGTTGGGTCCGGGCACCTGGTTGTTCGTCGATCACCCAGGGTTCGATACACCCGAAATGAGAGCGATCCATCATATCGGTTACGCGGACGTGGCGACCGATAGACAGGGCGTTACGGCCGCATGGACGGATAAACGAGTCAGGAAAGTGATTGCCGATCGGGGAATCGACTTGCTCAGCTAGTGTGACCTGGCGGCGAAGCGAAGGTAGCGATCCAGCCGGGCTGCGGCAGATCTCATAACCACGACCTCCCTTTCGGGGCTGGGAGTTAACCACTAACCCGAAGTTCCCCCAGGTATTAGGCGCTAAACTACTCAACAAACAAGAGATAGCTGGATAATGGAATTCCGTTTACTGGCTACAAATGTTTGAGCAATTCGAGGGCTCGTTGTTGAAGAGGGTTGGGTGGGGTGATTTGAAAGAAGGCTGGACTGTTGGGAACAGACTGGGCCCGACAACGATTTCGACAGCGTGTTTGCAGTGCCACCAGGAGGGTGTTGAAGCTGTGCAGAGGTAGACCGTCCTCGGTTTTGCGGAACCTTTTCTTGCGTTGGGCCGAAGCGGAGGGTTGAGCCGGGCGAACGGGATCACGTTGCCGGCGGTTTTCTTCCAGCTCTTCGTCTTGGTAAAGCAAAGGGGCCCAGGCTTTTTGCAGGTGCCATCGGACATAGTAGGCCAACAAGCATAAAAAGATATGTGCGCGGACGCGGCATACGTCGCGATGGCGAATGGGGCGAACGAGCCGGTCGATGCCTTTGACGCAGCGAAACAGAGTTTCCACCACGGCCAGATTCTTGTAGCTGCGGACCGTGTCTTCGGCGCTCAGGCGTGACGGTGGCTCACTGGTCCGAATGATGTAGATCCCATCCACTTCGGATTCCCGTTGAATCGAATCGGCGTTGCGCTGGTAGCTGAAGTGATTGTCTTCAATGCTCAACTCAAAATGTTTGCCCATTTTGAAACGGTGGATCACTTTGCCCACTTTCCGGCCAATCTCTTGAGCCTTGAGGCGCTTTCGCGTGCGGCGAGCCACCTGGCGAACAATCTTGTCCAGTTCGGCTTCGGTGGCTGCGAGCAAGTCTTGGCGTTTGCGCCGACGTTCTTCAGCCAATAAGGGATTGAAGCAAACGATCAGTCGCTCGTCGGGGAAGCGATCGGAGCGGATCTCGGCCAAATTGCGCTGGTCGAATAAAGAGGGCTGCACCGACTTGTCTTCCGCCAACTGGCGGATTGAACCGAAGCGCAGAGCCGAAATCCAGCCGATTCCCGGGAATTGCTTGAGGTGGTCGATTTGGGTTTGGGTCAACAGTCCCCGATCTCCTACTATGACAATGCGGTCGAGACCAAACCTGCGGCGCAGCTTTTCCACCTGATCTGCAACCGTGGAGGGATCTCCGGTATTGCCCGGGTAGACCTGAACGGCCACCGGACGTCCCGCTCGATCCGTCATCACGCCCCAGACAATGCTGGTCTTGCCTCGCTTGCCGTCTCGGTTGTAGCCGAACTCGGCCAGTCCACAGGTGGATCCCTCGTAGTAGCTGCTGGTGACGTCATAGAAGACCGGATCACCCGGCTGTAGATGGCGGCGGGCCAGTTTCTTCTCAATACGGGACTGACGTTGGACCAGCCAATCCATGGCTTGGTACAGATCATCTTCATCGCAGTCGACGACCTTGAGTTCTTCAGCCAGGGTCGAAGTGTGCCACAGGCGCGTGATCCCCAACTTGGAACTGGGATAGACGAGGAGCTGGACGATCATGGCTAAGACCCGACTGCGCTCGGGCGAAGGTTTCGAAGCGATCATCTGGTCCAGTCCGAGGCGCCGGATAGTGCCCAGGACGGCTTCGACGTGACCGTGAGGCAGCGTCTCTTCGACCAGAAAAGCGGCTTCGGGAGGCACCAGGGGCTGGTCTTTGAGGACCCGACGCAAGGCCTCGATCTTGGCTTCGGGCCAATGGGAAAGGTTGGCGAGGGTCCGCTTACGGATTTTCTTCCCTTCACGCCAACCCTCACGCAGGAGGATAGCGGGAGGGGAGTTACGATTCGGCACACGCTCGATATACATGGCAACAATAATACACTATTCAATAGTCTCTGTCAATCTAATACCATCACATACATGGGAACATATGGAAATGGTGCAAACCTCCTATCCCTTTCATCAATCACGGGTTACTCCCCTTCGATGGGGCTATTTCTCAGGGAACCTCGGCTTAGAT
>JAUVSF010000549.1 GCA_030597245.1 Acidobacteriota bacterium | reverse complement strand
GACACCGGCGTTCAAGTCGCCTCTGAACCACTTACCTTAGGACCGCTTGCTCACTCGGCCAAGTTCCTGCCTCAGATCTTTGACGAAGAGGTTGCAAGAGGAAAAATAGAAATCTCCTCAGATGTGCCGATTATCGGGACCGCCCTGACGTTTATCTCGGGACAACTCTCGACCTTGCCGATGCTGCCGTCTCCCGTCGCCTACAGTTTACTAATGGTTCAGGATGACGAGACTGAGTTGACGGGGGAGATGACCCTCTGGGCCGAAGGGTTCTTCGTCAAAGGGTACCTTTCGATTTATGAGAAGGATGGAATTTCTCTTGAGAATCGTATTCTGACTTTCGCCCATGGCCAACTGATTGACGGCTGGTTGGATCTCAATTTCTTCACCCAGGATGAGGCTTTTGAAGACCGGGACGTCAGCCTGTACCTGTCGGACTCTTCGTTTTCATTTGCTGATGGAACCGTATCAGGCACCTGGGTAGCGACTTTCATTGACGACAATTCAACTCGCACCGGTACCTTCGAGCTGACACGGACGACTGACTAGCACAAAGAAATCTTAGTGATTTTGTGACTTGGTGGTAAATCCCCCAGCCGGGGAACCTCACCGAGACGATTCACCGGCTTCCAGCGAGAAAATGCGTGGCTATCCCTTGTGCTATATTGCTCGCATGACGAGTGTGAGGTCCGCTGTTATAGCCTTGCTGATCGGCGTTACGGCGAGCCTCGGCATCACTAACTGTCAGACAGCAGAATCAACCGATCCGGCAGCTGATACGGCTCAAACTCAGCCCGCGGTTCCCGAACCTCCAGTTTCAGAGCGGGTGCGAACACTGATTTCTGGAATTGAAAGCGAGGACTACTCAGTTCAGGAGATCGGTCGGGATGGCAAGGCGATTCGGGTGGACATCACGCTAAAGTCGGAGACCATTCCCCAAGGTGACGCGAAAAGAATCACGCTGAACGCTCTTTACGAGATTCAGGCTCTGCTCGGAAAGGAACAGCACCTGGCTGTCTGGTCCTATGCAGGTCAACCATTGACAATCCGTGGAATGGCTTTTTATTCTTCCCTGACAGACACTTATCACTTCAAAGGGCCGGAGGAGTTGAATTGACTTCCAGAAAAACGCCGCTGAACGCCGAACACAAACTCCGCGGGGGCCGAATGGTGGAATTTGCCGGCTGGGAGCTCCCGGTCCAGTACGGAAGCGCCGTAGCCGAACATCATGCTGTCAGAGAGAGTGTGGGTGTTTTCGATGTTAGTCATATGGGACAACTCGAACTCATCGGCCCGGATGCTCTTGCTTTGGCCCAGAAGGTCACCTGTAACGATGTGGAGCGCCTCTCGGATGGACAGGCCCAGTACTCGGCTTTCCTGACTGCCGAAGGTACGTTTGTTGACGACATCGTCCTTTACCGCATTAACTCTGAGCGCATCTTCATATGTGTCAACGCCGCTACCACCGAGAAGGACTATCAGTGGGTATGCTCCCACCAAGAGGGCTCTGTTCAAGTCGAAAACAGAAGTGATTCATTTGCTCAGCTGGCGATCCAGGGACCCAGGGCGGAGGAAGTTCTTCAGCGCTTGACCGACACCGACCTTGGATCCATCAAGTTCTACTGGTTCACGTTTGGGAAGGTAGACGGTGTTGAGACCTTGATTTCGAGGACCGGCTACACTGGAGAGAAAGGTTTTGAAATCTATCTACCCCCTGCCGCAGCAGAATCCGTGTGGCAGAAACTGTTCGATGCCGGGGAAGAATTCGGCATAATGCCGGCTGGACTCGCTGCCAGGAACACACTTCGGCTCGAGATGTGTTATCCACTGTACGGGAATGACATTGATGAGACTCACACGCCCCTGGAGGCCGGCCTGAGCTGGATCGTTAAGTTCACCAAGGACTTTGTCGGTAAAGACGCGCTGTTACAGCAGAAGGGGCATGTGGAGAAGAAGCTCGCAGCATTTGAAATGGTCGATCCCGGCATAGTGCGGGATGGCTTTGGAGCTTACTCTGAAGGAGTGCCCATCGCTAAGGTTACGAGCGGCGGTTTTTCTCCCAGCTTGCGCAGGAGCGTGGGCTTGCTCTATGTTCCATCCGACATGGCCAATCCGGGTTACAGTTTCGAAATCGAGATCCGTGGCAGCAAACGCAGAGCTCGGATCGTAAAAAGGCCTTTCTACAGGAAGAAAGATCCTGAAGAATAGACCACGAATCAAGCATAGAAGGAGAGAGAGATGAATACTCCAGAAGAACTCCAGTACACCAAAAAGCACGAATGGCTGAAGATCGAAGGGGATAGCGCCACGGTCGGAATAACGGACTTTGCCCAGCAGGAATTGGGGGACGTTGTATACGTGGAACTCCCCGAGGTGGGCCAGACTCTTAACGAGGGGGAGAGTTTTGGCTCCGTTGAATCGGTGAAAGCCGTATCCGAGATTTATATGCCACTTTCGGGGACGGTGACCGAAGTCAATGAAGTTCTCTCAGACTCACCCGAGGAAATGAACAACTCTCCCTATGGAGAAGGTTGGATGATTCGGATCAAGATCGCAGACTCGAGCCAAATCAGTAACCTGATGACCTCGAAAGAGTACATCACGTACGTGGAAAAAGAGGCTGGGTAGTCTTCGTTCCGAGAAAGCGGTAGCTCTTTCATTTTGACTGAAACTAATCTCTGGTGCTCCCATCTAAGCTGGTGAAAACCAGAATATGATCCTCTATCTGGCACTTCTGCTTGCCTTCACTTTTGGTCAGGAACTCCCTTCGTACAGGGTAGAGGCTCAGTTCGTGAAGGTGCCGGTCACGGTCCTTGACGAAAATGGACGCTCCATTCTGGGCCTGGAACGAGAAGATTTCCAGCTGCTGGATGAAGGCCAGGAACGGACCATTGAGAACTTTGTCCTCGACAAATCTCCGGTTCATGTCGTTTTCCTCCTCGACGTAAGCGGAAGCATCGAAGAAGAGCTCCAAGAGATCAAGTACGCGGTGCTTCGATTTGCCCAGGCTTTCGGCAAGGAAGACCGGCTGGCGGTAATCGCATTCGCTGATGAGGTTCGTTTACTGCAGGACTGGACGAATAAGCCGAAAGATCTGCGCAAATCACTTAAGAAGCTCGAACGTGGGTATCGGACAGCGCTTTACGATGCCCTCTTTATGACGGCTCACGAGAAGCTCGGCCAAGTTAAAGGGAAGAAGGTGATAATCCTTCTAACCGACGGGCTGGACAACGAGAGTGCTGCCAGTTACGAATCCGTCAAGGACGAGCTGATCTCTTCGAACACAGTGCTCTACATTGTCAGTCGCACCCGGCTGATTCGTGACAAAATCGAAGACAGTAACCGGGTTAAGTTTCTTGACTCGATTTTGAAGAACGTTCTAGACGAGTCGAAGAGTTTTGTCGATATCTATTTCGAAGGGAAAGAGGCGGCAATGACCTACCTCGCTGAAGTAAATGGGGGTCGCACCCTTTTTCCTCCCTCGCTTCCAGCCCTTGGCGAGGCTTATCTCCAGATCGCCCGCGAACTGAAGACTCAGTATCTGCTGACGTTTCTCCCACCCAAACACTCTGAGACCGAGTTCCGGCAAATAGAGGTCCTCTGCAAAAAAGAAG
>JAUVSF010000556.1 GCA_030597245.1 Acidobacteriota bacterium | reverse complement strand
TCGAGCTACGCTGTCACAAGAAAAGGTCGTGCCTCCGCATGCGTGCTGAGTTGTTGGGTGGGATGCAAGATTGCTATACGATTCCTGCTGAACCCTTTGGTTTGCGGATCATGCGGAGGCGGGCGCTTTAGCTCCCCCGCATCGCCGGAAGCTGTGGAATCTCCTGACGTGCGGTTAGGAGACGGCATTGACCACAAAAACACGGGGACCCGGAGGAAAGTTCGAAGTGCGAAGTTCGAAGTGCGAACTTAGAACTACCCCCAAGACACCAGGATCACCAAGAATCACGAAGGTTGGGAATTGGTGCTTGGGAATTGGGAGTTGTTCCACCCCCATCAGGTGTGGGCCGACGAAATGAGAACGGCTGCACCTGATGCAAAGAGAATGTTGGGTCCCCAGGCCGCCAGGATTGGCGCCAGTAGCCCGTTTGCGCCCAGAACGTCGAAAACCCCAAAAGCTCCCCAGTACACGATTCCGATGAAGGCTCCGGCCGCGATTCCGTAGAGGGCCCCTTTCCTGCCCATAGTGAGAGCAAACGGCAACCCGATCAGGGCCATAATCAGGCTCACGAGAGGGAATGACAGCTTCTTGTACAGCTCAGTCTTCAGGTATTCGACTTCGAATCCTCCCTGCTGCAGGTCGTCTACATATCCCTGTAGTTCGAGGTAAGTCATTTTGCTTGAGCTTCGGACTCCCTGGTCGAAATACGCGGGGGTCTCGGCAACCGAGAAGTGGCGTTCCTCGAAGCGTTCGAAAGAACTTCTGGAAAAATCGCTCACCCATCCGTCCTTTAGAAGCCACTTCTGGGCTTCAGGGTCCCAGGTTGCGGTTCGGGCATAGAGCATTTCTGAGAGGCTGTCACCATCTTCTCCGAGTCGGTAGAGCATCAACTCTACGAACCGATCCTGTCTGGAGTTAAAGTAGTTGTAGTTGTAGAGCCGATCATCTTCACCAAAAATCCAGTGACGACCGGGCTGGGAGGTCTGTGTTGGATTCCCCTTAATGATGTTTCTAAGGTTATCCTGGCGTTGATTCGCATAAGGAAGGATGCGTTCCTGCATCACAAAGATAAACCCCGCGATTATGGCCGCGATTAGAAACACCGGCAAGGCTGCCTGGTAAATGCTGACACCGCAGGACTTTAGAGCCATAAGCTGATTACTTTTCTCCAATGTTCCGAAGGTGATCAGGGTTCCTATGAGAACCGAAATGGGGACCAGTAGCATCACGAAATGAGGCTGTACAAGGACGAAGTACTCGAACACAATCCGGTAAGGAGTATCGTGGTCGAAGATGTCGTCAATGAGTTCGAAAAAGGTGAACAGTGTCACGAGCGACAGACAGACGATAAGCGTTGCGCCAAAATAGGTGAAAAAGACACGGATGAGATAGAGATCGATAACCCGGGTCAGGCGTAACCGGACCTTGGGTATCTTTCGCCGCACTCTTCGAAGGTAGTTACCGAGTCTGGCAAACACCTTCCCAACTTTATGAACCCCGTGCTTGAGCAGGTCCCCTGTTGTCTTAAGCCATCTGAATCCTGTCAGCTTCTCGAAGAGGGTGGTTTCACGGTCGGCTCGTCTCAGCACGAGTATGGCCAAACAAAGGGTAAAGATGTTTGCACCCCAGACGCCCACTGAGATCGGCAACACTCCGCCCTTGCTCAATGTGCTGCCGGTCGCGAACAAAACGTAATAGGTGAAAGCCATCACGACACTGATGAAGAATCCGTACCCTCGTCCAACCCGGGGGCTCCGACTGCCCAGAGAAACCCCCAGAACAGCAAAGATGATTCCCGACAGGGGTAAAGCGATGCGGCGATTCAGTTCCACCTGGGAAGAGTGACGCTCCACCGGTTTGCCTTGGCGAATGTCAACCACCAAACCCTCTATCGTCTTATCGTGGAGACGCGTGGCCCTGGGTGTGACAGGCTCGCCTGTGGATACCTCGATTGGGATATCCAAAGTCGCGAAACGGCTAATCTTGATTTTGTCGGGAGTCTCACTTCGGGTTGTATAAATAGTGCCGCCTTCAAAATGAAGCTGGAGTCGCCTTCCTTCAGAATCTGCCAGGGCACGACCTTGCTTGGCAAGGATGATGCGCCTCTCATCGTCTGCTGTTGTATCAGCAACAAAAATACCCTTCCAGACCGATTCCTCCGGGTCGATATCCTCCACGTAGAGGAGAATTCCGGCTAACTCTTCGTAGAAGATTCTTGGCTTTATCTGGGTTGCTGTCGGGGAAACCCTAATCAGGTGGCGGAGTTGTCTCAGCTTCCAGTTGCCATTCGGCAAAAGGGAGAGCGTGAAAGCAGCTGTCAATGCTGTCACAAGCAACCCCAGTTTGAGCGAAGGCCAGAGCATCTGCACGACACTGATCCCCCCGGCCCGCATGGCGACGATTTCGCTGTCCGCAGCGAGCCGACTGAAGCCCACGAGCGTGCCGATGAGAAACGAAAATGGGATTGTGAAGACGAGAATACTGGGAATCAGATAGAGGACAACCTGCAGGATTGCCACAGGCTCTGCATTCTTCTGAATCAGCAACTCAGCCAGGCGGCCGAATTCCCTGGTGAAGACGACAAAGCTCAGCACCACCAAAGCGATGATCGTCGGGCTGATCGTTTCCTGGTAGATGATTCGGTGGACACGTTTCATGAACGATTGGTCTCTATCTACTCGAAGCCTTCAATCGTGGCCTGGTCGTTTTGGTTTGCACATTATTAACGACCTGAGGATCGCCAGTATAATACAGTTTGTTGGCGACATCGTATTGAGAGGAATGTCAAAAAGAGAGACGTTTGCAGGTCTGGTAGACATGGGTTGTCCGGTTTCAATAGAGTACGCGTTTCTATCCAGCTGATCTGATGGCGATTCGATTTGAGAACTTGGGAATATTGGCCTTTGACGTGGCTTGGGAAAAGCAGTCGCAGACTGTTCAAGTGATTGCTCGAGGACTTCAGGAGGAAACCGTATACATCCTTGAACATCCCGGCGTTTTTACCCTGGGACGCCGGGGATCTGCCGAGAACCTCTTGACCGAGAAGAACTTTGACGGTAAGCCTCTTAACCTGGTGCGTATCAACCGGGGCGGCGATATCACCTACCACGGACCGGGGCAGCTCATAGGTTATCCCCATCTGGATTTGAGAAGACGGGGGCGTGATCTTTACCGCTATCTTCGCGGTCTCGAGGAGTGCCTGATTCGGACAGCCGACTCTTTTGGGGTCGAAGCCTTTCAGAGGCCGGGCCTGACCGGCGTGTGGACGGACAAGGGTAAGCTGGCGTCTATCGGGGTCGGTGTGCGGCAATGGATTACCATGCATGGCTTTGCCCTGAACGTGACCACTGATCTAAGGTACTTTCGCTTGATCAATCCTTGTGGGATGCCCGAGTGTCCCGTGACCTCCCTCCAGGAGTGTCTGGGTGTTCCGGTCGAGATGGAGCAGGTCGGGCAAGTCGTCGAAAGGGAGTTCCGTAAACTCTTCGAGTGAATTGCAAAGTCGTTGGGGGTTCAATAACTAACCACCAAAACACCAAGGTCACCAAGAATCAAGGGTT
>JAUVSF010000333.1 GCA_030597245.1 Acidobacteriota bacterium | reverse complement strand
GAGGCCGCTTGCAGCGACCACCAGACCCAGTAGACGGAAGATCGAAGAGATACGATTCGGCTGCTTTTGAGAGGGCTGCATTTTCGTTAACCGTTTCGGGGGCTGAAAGTCTCGGGGTCAGGGAACTCCCAAGACTTGGAACGCACTCTGTCACTCGGTTTTCTTCTTACAGGTGAGGTCTCCAACGAACATGTCATTCCCCGCTGTGCCCGTCAGTTTCTCCTCTGAGACTTTAATGTCGAAATCGATCATTCCAACTTCAGGACTATCGATTTGAAACGTCAGTTTTTCGGCTTCGAACTTAATTGAAATAAGGTCCGTTTCTCCGCCATCACGTGACGTTTTTCCGGCGAGGTTCCCGTCCACTTCCTCAAAAGTTAGCAGGAATGGATAAGACATGTCCACATACACTTCACAGTCCCAGGGGCCAAGCAAAGCGTTGTTACCCGCGAAAAGTGGTGAGCCGGCGACGACCGACACCAGGAGGATGAACAGAATAGTGGTCTTATTCATTGGTTGTGACTCCCTTTGGCTCTATGAGCAACTTTTTGGCATTCCTCGAATCTGAAGTAAGTGCCTCTGATTCCAGCTTCAGAATTTATAACACAGAATCTATGCTGTCAATGATCTATTCATTTTATGAATTGACATTCAAATTTTGCATTTCATATACTGCGGAGAGAGGAAGGAGATTCACTGATGCTGGATGTGGAAACGACCCTACCCCGAAAAGAACGCGAGTTTCTTCGCCACAGGAGGGAGATTCTCATGGCGGCTGAAGCGGTGTTCTCAGAGAAGGGATACATTTCCGCCACCATGGAGGAGATCGCTCAGCGTGCTGAGTTTGCTGTGGGGACGCTCTACAAATTCTTTGACACCAAGGCGAGCCTATATGCTGAAGTGATCCTGATGCGCATGTCCGAGTTGGAAGAGGAGTCCAATAGAGCGCTCGAAGAAGCGGTTGGCCCGGGAGAAAGGATCAGGAACTGTTTTCGGAGCCGCATCGACCAGTTCTGGAAGAATCCTGGTTTCTTTCGATTCTTTTACCACGGGCCGGTGGGCGCGATCAGTGAGGCTAACACCGGCTTCCTGCCCGAAATCCGGGAGAGGTATGAACGGTATCTGGACCGCCTGAGAGAAGTATTCGCGGAAGGGATTCGGAACGGAGAGTTCAGACCGTTAGGTGAGGGACTGATGGCACTTTCTTTCGAAGGTTTGCTTCAGGTGTACCTTGAACGGCTGAGCGGTCAGGAAAGCCCGGACCGTCGTCAACAAGAAGAGGATGAATTGCTGAGCATCTTTTTGAATGGAGTTTCAGTCTGAACGAGCTCATATGCTTCGACATCGTGTCTACTGAGGAATGTACTGGCCGGACACGGAAGGGAATGAGTATCGACAGGAAGATAAGTGGAAAGGATTGGCCATGAAGATAATGAGAACGGCTCTTTTGGGTGGTTTGGCAGTCTGGGCTCTGCTGGGATCGGCGAATGGCGAGTCTCGGCTGATATCACGGTACTACCGGGATGAGCCTACACGCTCGGTAGTGATTGACTCGCCCCGGCTGGAAGGACGGCTGGAAGGCGACACGCTGCATCTGACTGAAGCAGAGGTTATCCAGATGGCTCTGGTCAATAACCTGGACATCAATGTGGAACGACATGCCAGCCTTTCCAGGGCCTGGGATGTCACTCTCAATGAAGCGTACTACGACCCGAAAACCGTCTTCGGGTTCAACTGGGACAGACAGGTCAACCCCACGACAAGCATACTTCAGGGAGGTACGAGAGTTACCGACGTTCTGACCAACTACACCCTCGGATATCAACAGGCGTTTTCAACTGGAACCAGCTTTGAAATCTCTTTTCTCGGTAACCGGAATCGAACAACGAATTTCTTCACCAGTCTCATTCCTGCGGTTCGGACCGAGTTCTCAGTTCTCTTGAGGCAGGACTTGCTCAGAGGTTTCGGCAAGGCTGCGGCTGAGTACGAAATCGAAATAAGTCGAAACAACGAAGACATTACGGCGGAAGAGTTCCGGGAGCGAGTCACCGACATCATTATTCAGGTGCAGGACCGTTATTGGGAACTCGATTTTGCTGTCAATGATCTGGAGGTGCGGCAGAAAGCCCTGGAGTATGCCGAGACCGTCCTGGAACAGAACCAGGCACGATTCGAGGTCGGAACGGCATCACGGCTTGAAGTGGTGGAGGCCGAGGCCGAGTCCGCCGCGAGAAGGGAAGAACTGATCCGGGCTCAGTTTACCTACCGGCGAGTTCAGGATGCCCTTGTTCAGCTGATATCCGATTTCGAGGATCCCTGGCGGTTTAGGGGTGAGATCGTCCCAGTCGTTGATTTCGACGTTTCGGATTCTTCTGAGGAACCTTTCGAAAAGTTGATGGAATTAGCAGGCGAACTACGGCCGGAGATCCAGCGAGAGGACCTGAACATAGCAAACTTCATGGTGAACCTCGAACAATCTAGAGATCAACTTCGCCCGACACTGCAATTGCTTGCCGGGTATCAGTGGTTTGGCCTTGGCGGCAACGAGATCATTCGCGATTATTCGGGCGACAACTTCTTCGACGCACCGATCATTGGCATCATTCCTGGCGGTCTCGGGGATGCGATGTCCCAAATGTTGGGCGGTAGTTTCGGTGGCTATGTTGTCGGCCTCAATCTGCAACTTCCGATTAAGAATGTTGAGGCACGCGCTGTCAATGCGAAGGCGCAGATCGACCTGAGACGAGCTGAGATGACTAAGCAGTCGGTCCGTCAAAAGGTCGGTCTTGAAGTGAGAGACGCATTAACACAGGTTCAGATGAACCGGGCAACTCTTGAAGCCTCGCAGGTCACCGTCCGAGCCGAGTTTGAACGGTTGCAGGGCGAGGAGGCACGGTTCGAGGTGGGGATGGGTACGACCAGGTTGCTGATCGAAGCGCAGCGAGATTTGCTGGCCGCAAAATCGGTGGAAGTGAGAGCACGGACCGAACTGATCAAGAGCCACGCGTTACTGGACAGGGCAGTCGGAAGAACGTTCCGGAAGCACAACATCCGGCTGAACGACGCTCTCAAGACCAATGTCCATGATCCAATGGCCCTTAACGGTTCTGGGAGACCGTAGGGGTGTGTGGCCAAGAACCGATAGCCGAAAAGTTTGTTGTCCAAATGGCCACACACCCACATTCGAAGCTCGAAGCTCGAAATTCGAAACAAATCTCAAGCTCGAATCTCTCAGGGACACGTGCAGGTGTTGACGGCTGAACGACCTGCTCTTGCCTGGTTTAGGTAAGCCCTGAGTTCTTGGTGCCCCTGGTGACTTGGTGGTGAATCTTTGAATTGTCGCGGTTAGTTCGGCTTGGACGTGAATGACTTCTTGCCAGGCCCCGTTTCCTTCTCTGTCTGGGTCCGGCGGAAATCCTCCGCGGGGGACATCTTTCCGTAAACGTCACGGCGTTCGATTCGGATATCCTCGACGGTGTCACCACTCCGAGACTTACTCAGGTCACGAGCGACCCGTTCCACAACCTGCAGGCCACCGTTGGGAGAGGAACGGGTCTGAAGTTCCTGAACACTCTGTTTGCTGCCATCGCTGAGGGTCACTTCCGAGAGCTCTATCCGTTCCACCACGTCCATCTTCCCGCTGGAATTGGGCTGGTAGGTGTCAATGGTCCGATGAACTCCTCCAGCTTCATCTTCCCACTCAATGCTGGAGACCTGGCTTTTCAGGGAGAGCTCTCCAAAAGGACTCCTTTCGTAAACGGTTTCCTGCTGAATAGTCTCATCCTCGTTCTCCTGGATGGTTGCTGAGCGCTGCTCTACAACATTCCAACGGTTATTGAGATCCGGCTCCTCAACCACTCGCTCTACGCGTACTACATTATCGTTGCCCTTTCGCTCGGTCTGCCGAATCTTGTAAACCGTAGTCAAGTTGCCGGTAACCCCCGGTTTCAGGACACTCGATGTGGTTTCCCAACTATCCTGGCCCAGACTCCTGGTTTCCTGGCGCTGCAGGCGCCAGACTTGCATCCTGCCATTCACATCGACCTTCGATTTCGTCTGGACAGCTTCCACCCTTCCATCGGGAAAGGTTCGGCGCTCGACTTCGGTCAACTCTTGAAGCTTCCTGCGGCCATTTGCATCCCGTCGATACACGCGCTCCACCGTCTTGACCGTCTGCGAGTCCACCTGAACAGTCTCACGTTCCACGTCGGCTTCGCGTTCCATCTCGTAGGTGAGATTGAGTTTTCCCAGCCGGCTCGTGCCAAGAACCTGGCCGTTCACGGTGGATTTCAATTCGAGCCAGTGAAATGCCCGTGTGGGCTTGGATTCTCCCTTTTCTTCGGTCTTACGTGTTTGAGCTGGAGCTGCCACCCCAAATAGAAGGCATGAAGTCACGAATAGAACGAGGATCTGTGAAAACTTGAACCGCATTGCCATCACCTCAAGGCTAATACGTTAACATTTTGCTGTGTCTGCTCTCTGCAGCTTACTATCTTCAGCTTGCCATTTTCTGTGATTTGAGTCCACTTTGTTGGGTGAAGAAGAGAGTCTTGGGGTCTTGGGTCTGGGGGCGGGGAGCTGGGTGTCTCGAACTGGCAGCTGCAGGAAGTAGTAAATAGTAGTCGGCCTGTCCTCCATAGCTTTAGCGAAGGGGGATGCTCGTAATCGAGAACCTACCGTGGATACTCTCTCTCCCTTAGCGAACGTGGCGAACTTTGCGTGAAATGTGCTTACCTCACACCGGTACAAACTGCAGGAAGCCTCTATCGGGATCGATTTTACCGATTCGCGCTTCGATCACCGTTCCAGGTTCAAGGGGGCTGGTGCACGACAGAATACCTCGCGTAAACAACTCGGTTGTTTCGGCCAGGCAACCCGAAGCGACGCTGCGGATGATCACGACTTCCATGGTCTCTTCTCTGTAGTGTTCTTCCAGGTATTTGAGCAGATACATACGGTTTGCCCTGCGCTCCAGCCCCTTCAAGTCGCCGTCTGCAGCTTGCAGGGTTCCCAGTATTTGCAGCATCTCCTGAGGGTCATAGGGTAATGGGCGGGAAGCAAGGTGAGAGGAGAGTTGGCGTTGTAGTACCAAATCTGCATAGCGCCTGATCGGTGACGTCAGCTGGGTATAGGCGTCAAGACCCAGCCCAAAATGCCTCTGTGGAAGCAGTGACAGTTTTCCGGGCTCGAGTTTAGAGAAAATCTGATTGGCCAGGACGGGGTCATAGGAAGTCATCTGAGGAATTTCCCCATCCGGGGGGTTCTGTGCTCGATAGATAATCGGGAGCCCGTTGTCCCTGGCATATTCTGCTGCCAAGCGATTTCCCAGAATCATCAACTCGCTGACGATTCTTCGACTCGAGGAGTCGGGCTTGATCATCTTAAGCTCGATCTTCTTGTCCTTCAAGACGATTTTCAGCTCGGGACGTCGGATCACCAGGGCTCCGTTGTCGATCCGGTCTTGAAGAAGGAAACTCGTAACCCGATCCAGGAGTTTAAGACTTGCGGCTATTCCCTTCGTCTCCTCCGAGTCGAGGAGCTCATCGGCCTCATCGTAGGTCAGTCTGTTCGAAACCTGAACTTCGGAAAGGACGATCTGGTTACTTTTCAGCGAGAGATCGTCTCCGAAATCGACCCGAAACATAACAGTTGGCCGGATGTTCCCAGCTCGAAGGCTACTGAGATCGTTCGAGATTCGGTCCGGGAACATCCGAATTGTCTTCTGGGGTAAAT
>JAUVSF010000599.1 GCA_030597245.1 Acidobacteriota bacterium | reverse complement strand
TTGGAGAGTACAGCGAAACCGCCGACGAGTTCGCAGAACAGATGGAGGATTTTGCGCGAAGCGGGTTTGTGAACATCGTGGGCGGCTGCTGCGGAACGACCCCGGAACATATTGCCGCAGTTGCGGAGAGGGTACGCGAACTACCACCCAGGAAGTTCCTTCCTGCAGAACCCAAGTGCAGGTTGAGCGGACTCGAGCCGCTGAACATTGGGCCTGAGAGCCTGTTCGTAAACATCGGTGAGCGGACCAACGTGACCGGTTCCCGGCGCTTCGCGAGGCTGATTAAAGAAGGCGCCTATGACACCGCCCTCGATGTGGCTCGCCAGCAAGTCGAAAACGGGGCCCAGATGATTGACGTGAACATGGACGAAGGGATGCTCGATTCGAAGGAGGCCATGGTCACCTTTCTGAACCTCATTGCAGCAGAGCCCGATATCAGCCGCGTTCCCGTAGTTCTCGATTCATCCAGCTGGGATGTGATAGAAGCTGGACTCAGGTGCGTTCAGGGGAAGCCGGTTGTCAACTCCATTAGTCTGAAAGAGGGTGGGGAGAGCTTCCTGAACCAGGCCCGGCTGGCTCAACGATATGGAGCGGCGGTAATTGTGATGGCCTTTGACGAAAGCGGTCAGGCCGACACGGTGGAAAGACGAGTATCCGTTTGTTCACGGGCTTACAGGCTCCTGACCGAGGCACTCGACTTTCCTCCCCAGGACATCATTTTTGACCCAAACATCTTTGCAGTCGCAACAGGGATTGAGGAACATCGAACCTACGCTCTCGATTTTATCGAGGCAATCAGAGCCATTAAGCAGAAACTGCCCTTCGCCCGGGTCAGTGGGGGGGTGAGCAATCTTTCCTTCTCTTTTCGAGGGAACAATGCCATCCGGGAGGCGATGCACTCCGTTTTTCTCTACCATGCAATCCAGGCAGGCCTCGACATGGCAATCGTCAACGCCGGGCAACTGGCCGTCTACGAGGAGCTTTCCCCGGAACTCCGTGAGCGTGTCGAGGACACCATTCTCAACCGACGATCTGACTCTACGGAGAGACTACTGGAAGTTGCGGCCACCGTTTCCCAGAAAGAGCAACGCCAACAGGAGGAGCAGGCCTGGCGCGAACGCCCGGTTGCAGATCGGATTGTCCACGCACTTGTCCAAGGTGTTGACGATCACATCGAAGGCGATGTCGAAGAGGCTCGAAGGCAATTCAGCCGAACCATTCAGGTAATCGAAGGCCCTCTTATGGATGGGATGAATTTCGTCGGGGACCTGTTTGCGGAAGGCAAGATGTTTCTTCCTCAAGTAGTTAAGAGCGCCCGCGTGATGAAGAAGGCGGTGGCCTATCTCACCCCTTTCATCGAAGCAGAGAGTGGCGGACAAAACACTCATAAGGGGAAGATACTTCTCGCCACCGTTAAAGGAGATGTCCACGACATCGGCAAAAACATCGTTGGAGTGGTGCTGAGCTGCAACAACTACTCGGTAGTCGATTTGGGAGTTATGGTGCCCGCAGCGAAGATCATCGAGAAGGCGCGCGAAGCAGGTGTTGACCTTGTCGGGTTGAGCGGCCTGATCACCCCGTCCCTGAACGAGATGTGCCATGTAGCCTCCGAGATGGAACGAGCAGGGTTGGATACACCGCTGCTTATCGGTGGTGCTACGACTTCTATCGCACATACTGCTGTGAAGATTCAGCCCAATTATTCCGGGCCGTCGGTCTATGTCACCGACGCATCCCGGGCTATCGGCGTGGTTTCCGCTCTTCTGAGTGATGACCGAAGAGACACATTTCTGGAGAAGACTGCCGAAGAATATGCCGAGATCCGTCAAAGACACGAGAACCGGAAGCGGGCTTCAAACTTTTCTTCTCTAAAAGATGCTCGTTCTAATCGAACCACTTTGAATTGGGATCACTATCAGCCGACCGCACCCGTTAAACCCGGGATTTCAGTCTTTCAAGACTTCGACCTGAAGGAACTGATCGACTTCATAGACTGGTCACCTTTCTTCAAAACATGGGAACTTAATGGTCGATATCCGGAAATCCTCACTCACCCCAGCCTCGGCGAGGAAGCGAGTCGGTTGTATCAAGACGCACAGTCACTGCTTCACCGCATCGTGGAAGAAAAACTCCTCGTTGCTCAGGGAATCGTTGGCCTCTTCCCGGCCAACTCGGTAGGCGATGACATCGAACTCTATAGAGACGAGACACGAGATTCAGTACTCACAAGGTTTCACTTCCTACGTCAGCAGTCCGTCAAGCGTCCTGGGCGCCCCAACCGATGCCTGGCTGATTTCGTTGCCCCCAGGAACTCTGGACAGGCCGATTACCTCGGCTGCTTCGCGGTAACCGCCGGTACCGGCCTGGACTCCCTGGTTACTGCGTTCGAAGGCGATCATGACGACTACGGGGCCATTCTCGCCAAGGCCCTGGCCGACCGGTTGGCAGAAGCGTTCGCTGAGAGGCTTCATGCTGAGGTTCGCAGGGAGATCTGGGCCTATGCCCCTGCTGAAGAGCTGACCAACGCCGAGCGTGTTCTTGAAGGATATCAGGGCATCCGGCCCGCGCCGGGCTATCCGGCCTGTCCCGACCATTCCGAGAAACAGGCGATTTTCGATCTGCTCCGCGTTACTGAAAACACCGGCATATCGCTAACCACTTCCTTTGCGATGCTTCCGGCGGCTTCGGTGAGCGGATTCTACTTCGCGCACCCAGAAGCTCATTACTTCGGGGTGGGGAAGCTGGATCGGGACCAGGTCACTGATTACGCTCGAAGAAAGGGCTGGTCCCTGAAGGATGCGGAGCTCTGGCTTGCTCCGGTGATCGGATATTGAGGGGAATTGGCGATTTACGATTGACGATTTGCGATCTACGAACGGCTGGACGGGGAGCTTGGGGTCTGGTGAGACTAACCACCAAATCACAAAAGCACCAGGAATTCTTTGTGATTTTGTGACTTGGTGGTTAAACCCAAGCCCCCGGCCGCAAGTCTCCTGTTCCCGGTTGCACACCGATCACCGATTTGGCCCTGATTCATCCTCAGGCGCTCCTACTTGATGAAATGAATTTTCCGTAACAGATACTCACCCACGATGGTACGCATTTCGGGGTAATTCTTGACGATCGCCTCGCGCTTTTCTTCGGAGATCTTCTTGAGCCAAGCCTCTTCAAACTGCTTGAAGTTCTTTCGC
>JAUVSF010000239.1 GCA_030597245.1 Acidobacteriota bacterium | reverse complement strand
GCACTCGAGGCCACGGGACATTTCCGGACAACTAAGCACGAGGGTAAATGGTGGCTCGTTGATCCGTCAGGCCACCTGTTCTGGTCACACGGAATTGACTGTGTGAGGTCCGGATCGGACACACCCATCACCGATCGCGAACACTATTTCACTCAACTTCCGCCCGATTCGTCATCGTTTTATACAAACGGGAGTGGAGCAGCCAGGGAATATTACAAGGACCGCAGCTACCGAATGTTCAACCTGCGGGGCGCAAAGCTGGAGAGGAAGTTCGGGGCGAATTGGGAAAAGGTTTGGGCCCAGCGAGCCCATCAGCGGGTGCGCAGTTGGGGACGGAATACGATCGCATGCTGGCACGCTGAGGCGGGCTATTGGAGGCACAAGACCCCGTATGTGGTGTATCTCAACTCGGGTGGACCCAGTATCGAGGGCGCGGAAGGATTCTGGCGGAAGTTCCCAGACCCCGTTAACGAGGGATTCCGCAGCAGTCTCGCCGAAAGCCTGGATCAGCAACGAGGGAAATCAACAGACGATCGATGGTGCATCGGATACTTCGTTGACAATGAGTTGAGCTGGGGAAGCGAAGGTTTCCTTGCCCGTAGTGTCCTTCAGAGTCCTGCCAACCAAGCGGCCAAGAGAGAATTCCAGTCGCAACTGCGGGAACGATACCAAGGAATAGGTCAGCTAAATGAAGCCTGGGGCAGCAATTACAGTTCCTGGGACAACTTCCTTGAAACCCGGGAAGTCCCTCGATCTGACACGCTGGAAGAGGACCTGAAATCATTCAATCTGGAAATTGCCCGTAAGTACCACGAGGTGATCAACGAAGAGATCAAGCAAGCTGCACCTAACAAGCTTTATCTTGGGTCCCGAATGGCTCTTCACGCGTATCCCGACGAATCGAATGAGCAAGAGTGGTTAGTACAGGTAGCAGCAGAGTTTTGCGACATCGTGAGCTTCAATCGCTATCGCTTCACCTGTCTGGAACTAGGACTTCCCGAAGGCGTTGACAAGCCGGTGATAATTGGGGAATTTCATTTTGGGGCACTGGACCGCGGGATGTTACACACCGGCTTGCGCAGCACCTATGATCAAGCCGAGAGGGCAGAACAATACCGTTTTTATGTAGAACAGGCCTTAGAGAATCCGTACCTGGTGGGTACCCACTGGTTCCAGATGAACGACCAGGTGACAACGGGTCGTCGAGACGGGGAAAACTACCAGATTGGCTTCCTGGATATCTGCGACAATCCATACCCCGAGACAATTGAGGCCAGCCGTGCTGTCGGGAAACAGCTTTACAGATTTCGTGCTGGAATGAAGTTGAGGGACGCCTCTTCAAGGCAATATCCACGGAGCGACCCTTGACCCAAGGGTCTGTTGCTCAGACCGCAACAGCCAAAGCTCGAAGCTCGAAATCCGAAGTTCGAAGCAAACTCTAAAAGTGTAGACGGAGTGCAGGAGACGCTAACCCAAGCACGATCGCTGTCACTTGTCTCCTAATTTGGTTTCGAGGATCGCTGAATTTCCGGCCGCGTCAGTAACCGCGAGTTTGACCACGAACTGATTCGAATTGTTGGGCACTGGACTCCAGAGTGCTGAGAACAGTGAGTCTCCAGCAAATCGATCAGGATTCCGCCCATCGTCGTATAGTTCCACAGAGTAACTTTGCCCAATCTTCCCACGATCTTCGATTTCAGCTCTGACAGTTCTTATCGGCCCTCCGTCCTTCAGTTTGGCGAGTAAGACGCCCTTTTTAGTATGTTCAAAAAACTCCAACCAGGGCGGAGTATGATCGCTGCCGCTAACCGCGAGGGTGACTTGGCCGGCCCGGGGAATCTGCACGGGATGGTCCGGTACCGGGAAGTAGAAGTGAAGTGGGATTCTTCTATCCGGAGGACAGTCCGACGCAATAGCTAGTCTCGAGACTTTATTCGACCCGCCAACGTGGTCAAAACGACCCCAATAATCAGAATCCCGATCGACTTCCAGACAGGGGTCGGAGGTGGTCACCTCCGTCATACGAAAAACACCATTATCTGGAACCAGGACGACGATCTCTTCGCCCGGGTTTGGAATCCCGTCACCGTTACCTCGACCGAGATGCTTACGGTTCAGTTTATCCCCATACTCGAGAACGGTAACCGTCCGGCCATCCGCAACCACAAAATCCTTCACTTCCCCACCAGGTCGGTTAACCGGCAAAGGAAAATCAGATTTCCACTCCGCACCAGAATCATCAGTCAAGACGAGATCGAGCCTGATCCTATCGGTGAGGTCTTCGGTTACAAGGAGTCTTAGCGGGGTAGTCGTGGTCCCGAGATTACCCGGACAGATGGAGTCGATCGAAGCCTCACTCTCCATCACATCAACAAGATCACCAGAGCCGTGCGGCTTAATCGCAACCCGGACCTTTCTGACTTGTTTGGTCCCTTTGTTCGCGAGAGTGATTCGAAGGCCGGTTGGCACTCCCGGCTCCAACCAGGGTCTATCCGCCCACTCGGTCGCTGCAAGAGTAAGGATGGGTTTCTTCTCGTCCTCCGGCACAATCCCTATCTCATGGAGAGCCCCGTCCAACGACCACCTGATACGCCCTTCCGCGTCGGAGCGAACTCGTTGACGAACAAGGCGTCCGCGAGTTAGATCCGAATCAGTCAAAATGAAAGAGCCGTCTGGTGGATAAAGGGCATCAGTTAGAACCGAGAGGCTTACCCAGTCCATTAACGGGCCCGTCGGCAACCAGCTTCGAACACTCACCCTGAAACCGTCAATACCGACCTTCTCGAGAATCGTAAAGCCCGGATGGTGACGATCTGAATCGACCTGAAAACCACGGACCTCGAACTCGGGGTAGACGTCGATATGATCGAAGACCTTCGGTAAAGGCAAAGGGTCCTGGAAGGCTTCCATGTGAAAGTTGAGCATGTCTCCGAGACCGGCTGAGCCATGTTCCGATTCGTAGGTCACAGGTTCGTAGCTGTCCATGACGGCATCCCAAGTCCGGTTCATCCGAGCATGATAGCCACGAATAAAGTCTCTGGTTCCCATATGATGCCGAACCCTGCGACCTCGGTAGTTCCCGAACATGTCTGTGTGTCTATACTCGACCGGGAACTCTCTCGGCCCGATTACGAACTCATCTGAGCCCATGAAGTTGGAAACCGAGCCCACCAGGTGCGGATACTTCCCCCCCACCCAGAAAGCCATGAAACCTCCCATTGAGAGGCCGGTAACGGCGCGATGATCACGATCCGCGATCGTCGGATAATGGGTGTCGATATATCGAACCAGTTCCGGGAAGTAGGGCGGAAACTGCCGGTCGGTTTCAACCGGGCCTATGTTGTAGGGTCGAAGATATTCTTCACCCGGGTATCTCGGGTTGAAACCGTCCCACTTGACGATGATGACCGCATTCTTTGCCACAAACTCCGCAAAGTTGTCTCCCTCGTTATCATCACCCTTTTCATACTGGGTTTTCCCCGGCTGAGATCCAAAATAGCGCTGCGACCAACCATGGAAGTAGTAGATAACCGGGTATCTCCGTTCGGAGTCCGGATCATAGTCTGGCGGCAGAAAAATCCGATAATGGCGGTCCTCGCCCATGACATCGGAGTAGTGTGATCGATCAAGGATCTGTACCCCAGTTTCCAACTTTTCGCCAATCAATAAGGAGCTCAGCGGAATCAACAAAAGGACGACAAGCCAAACGTGGCTCCCAACAAGCGATGGTCTCACTGCTATCCTCCCACTTCTTAGAAGCGCGGCGCTGTCATGAAGCTCGAAGCCATTCTGCTTGGCTTCTCAGGGGACCTTCCTTGCATCCTTTGGAATCGGCGTGCTTTCAGGACTGAGGAGTCCGCCGTCCGGCAGCTTCTTGAGTTGAATGCTCTTAAACTGGACTTTCATTGGCGGGCCCTGGTGTACTTGCAGAGCCAGAGTCCCCTCCAGGGATCGCTTCGCCACCTGATGATCGATCACTTCAACGGTCGTCTTGCCATTGAGCTTGTGAACCAGGCGATTACCCTGGACGATGACCGTATATTCCGTCCAATCTCCCAGTTCAGCCTGCGGAACGGGGCCAGTGGAACCTACTATCCATTTAACGCCTTGCTCATCAATGATCACCTTCTGACCATGTTCGGCGATAATCCCCCGCCCTCTCTCTTCATAGAGCATGCCGTTGTATTCTGCCTTCGGGTGAATGTCCACCTGATATCCGCCTACAACATACTTTCCAACTTCAGGTAAACGACGACTACGGTACTGGATTCCCGAGTTGTTTTGCCCCTCAACCCGGACTTTCATTCTGAGTTCGAAATTCTTCAGGCTTCCGCCCTGCCAAATGAGAAACTGATTAAGGGACAGAGGTGATTTCTCGGAGGTCTGGCCTGTGATTGCCCCATCCTGAACGGACCACAGTTGAGGATTCCCCTCCCAACCAGTTAGATCCCTGCCGTTGAACAGGTCACGGAATTCGCCTTCCTGCCCTCCTCCGGCGGATAGCGTAACCATGGGTAGAAACAAGCCCAGAAAACACGTGCAGAGGATCTCGTCGAATCTCACTCTTTCACCTCCGTAATGTTGAAAAACTTTGCGGCCACAGTAGTCAGATGGTGGCAAATGCAGGCCGGTTACGAGTGCCAGGACCGCTGCCGCTTCAAGTCCTGGGCAAGCACTTGCTTCACAGAGGCAGCATCATCTCTTGTCTGCCAGTCGAACATACCAACGGCTATGAAATCCGCACCTCGTTGGAAGGCATGCCTGAACCCTTCTTCCGGCTTGTCTCTCCCGGCACCCAAAACTTTAAACCCGATCCAGGGCTGGGCAATCCCCTTCATAAAAGTTTCTATTTCGACCGGATCACTGGAAAGATATTCCACTTTATTGATCGTGAACATGTAGAATTCCGGATTGATCCCGGCCTTCTCAACAGCCTTGATCGTCTCGAGCCGATGAGCCCCCACTCCCCCGAATATCCCGGCTCTCTTGAAACCCTCAACCGTCTCTCCAATCTGATCGACCTTGCCCCCCTCAACCAACCTGTCGCAGACACCCCCATGGAAATAGATAGCAAAAGCACCGTTGTCTTGAGCCATCTTGGCATTCTGCACCGGGTCGCCCTGTTCGGGGGCCGTCTGTGCAATCCACTGCAGCTTGCCCCGCTTGTCCCCGTGGTATGTGTTGAAGTTGCCGACGATGTGAGGATCTGCTCTCATCAAAGTCGTGTTGACTCCATTTCGTTCTGCTATCTCCCAGGTCTCAAGGATCTTCTCACTGGTGAAATAGTGCGTCATCAGAGCCGACTGGTACAGCAGTTCACCCGCGTGGGCCGAACCACTGATCAGATTCCCGCCAATAATCAGTCTGGACACTTGCCGGCCCCCAAACGTGCCCACTTGCAGTCCCTCCACGGGCTCCTGAACCTTCCCATAATCCGACTTATCGACCAGTTGAGCTACGAGGGCCCGATGCTCGAAGCTCAATCCAGCGGCGACCCCGGCTGAGATCCCCATAGATCTCCTTATCAGACTCCGTCGAGAAATCCCTTTACTCATAGTTTGTCTCCCAAAATGACTGACGTTGACCCGAAGTCAATGTTAGTGGCTGGCTGACTCGAAGGCAATGGTTCCAGGTTCCTTGTTCGTCGTTCATCGTTCATCGTTCCCCTTGAAAGTACTTCCATTGGGCTGTCCAGGCCGGTACAATTTCAGAAGTGTTTTCTTTTCATGAACAGTCCAAGGATCGACCTTTTGGGCACGAACGTAGAAGGTCGAGCCAGGGAGCAGAGCCCAATGAGTGGTTTCTTGCTAATACTACACCGGCTGAGATTGAGTCGGCGACGTCTTAACTCCATGAAGGGGCGACAGCTCAAATTGTCGAGGGGGTGACATATGTCTTACAAGAAAGAAGGCGAAACTGGACACCACAGGTTTATTTCCCGTCGCGGGTTTATGGCCCAAAGTGGCCTGACGGCCGCGGCCTTCGGTCTGGCTCCACCCTTTTGGAGAGAAAGTTCCGCTGATCTTCCTGAACTCAAACCCGGTTTCGTTGCTCCCCAATACTACGGGTCCGAGGAGGAGAACGCTCTACTCGAGGTACTCGAATCGGGTTCGCCGTTCCGCTACTACGGTCCCGGGACGCCCGACAAAGTCAAGTCTTTCGAAGATGCTTCTGCCAATTACATGGGAACTCTATACGCATTGGGCGTGACTTCAGGAACGGCTGCTCTGGACTGCGCGATCACCGGACTTGGGATCGGCCCCGGAGACGAGGTCATCGTTCCCGCTTACACCTGGTGGTCCGACTACACGTGCGTTGTGCAGGCCGGGGCTCTTCCCGTCTTCGCCGACATCGATCGATCTCTGTGTGTAGATCCCGAGGATTTCGCCCGCAAGATCACATCCCGGACAAAGGCGCTCATCGCCGTCCATTTGCTTGGCGGCCCCTGCGACATGGACCCGATCCTGGAGACGGCACGGAAAAGGGGCATCAAGATTCTCGAAGACGCAGCCCAGTGCGTCGGTGGCTCCTACCACGGCAGGAAACTGGGATCGATTGGCGATGTCGGAATTTACAGCTTCCAACTGCACAAAATGATCAGTTCGGGGGCAGGCGGTGCCCTGGTGTCCCGTGACCCGGAGATCTTCGAGCGTGCTGTCCGCTTCCATGACATGGGGGGTCTCAGGGACGTCTTTCGGGACCGGATAGGCGGGGAGCACCTGAGTCGGTTTGCTGGAGAGAACTTTCGCATGAGCGAGTTCACCGGAGCGGTCCTGGGAGCACAACTTCCGAAACTGGACACGATGATCCGCGAACTCCGCGAGAATGCAGGGGCAGTTCGGGAGGGAATTAAGGGCCTGCCCGGAATCAGGATGCGAAAGCGTCCAGATCCGGAGGGCGACAACGGGTACGCGATCTACTTCGAGCTGGGAAACAAACAACTCAGAGACCGGTGCATCAGCGAACTCCGAACCAGAGGAATTCCAACCTCAACTCTCACAGGTTCCATTCTGCTGCCTATCCGAGAGTCTGTCATAAACAAGCAGGCACGCCACCCCAGCTGGCCCTCGTTCAACTCTCCAGAGGGAAAGGCTATTAGGTATGGACCGGACTCCTGTCGTCAAACTCTCGAGGTTTTCGACCGTTTTGTTCAGGTCCGAATCGGCCCCAAGTACACGGAGGCGATGAATGACCGGATCGTTGATTCCATAAGGGAAGTCTACACACTCGTTACGTGAGCAACTGCCATCTTCCTTAGCGCGCTTGGCGGCTTTGCGTGAAATACATCTATCTCACGCCACGTCATACAGATCGCCAGGGGAGCGTCCGTTCGTTGTTCGGTTCGTCCTCCGCGTTCTCGTCTGCCCCCACCTC
>JAUVSF010000069.1 GCA_030597245.1 Acidobacteriota bacterium | reverse complement strand
CTCTCAGTTTTGACTCTCGCCCACTACGCTTTTGTGCCTTCCCCTCTGTCAAAGATCTCGCGCTCTTATCCTTCAAACGAAGGACGACAACGCAAACAAGGATAATACCAAAACAGACGCCTTCATGCAAGCTGCCCGCAGGATCGGAATTCGGCTTGGGGAGATTAACCACCAAATCACTAAAGCACTAAGGATTCTTTGTGATTTAGTGACTTAGTGGTTAGACCCACGTTCCCAGGCCACAAGCCGAATTCTCAGTAGAAGTTCTCAACCAGCCGCAAGTTCACAGCCTGTCTGTGGAGCTAGCCGATCACTCCACTCGGCTTGGTGTAAGGCTGTAACAAATACTTTTCTGCTTCAGCCTGCGCACCGTTGTAATCGATCTTACTGTTGATCGCCTTCTGGTACTCAGCCTTCGCCCGCTGACGCTGCCCTAGAATATCGTAAACCTGGCCCAAATAGATGTGTGCCCAGGTCTCCACCCACTCAGGTTGCAGATCACCGTTAAGACTGTCACGCATACTGTTGGCTGCATTTGAGTAGCTGTGTTGAAGAAAGAAGGTCTCCCCAAGCCGAAAATGGGCCAGAGAACTTCGTGCATTCAGGCTAACCGCTTTCTCGTATTCCTCAATTGCAGAGACGAACTCTCCCGTTTCTCTGAATTCATCCCCTACTGCAATCAGAACAGCAATCCGCGATCGCTCCGAATCCATTAAGATCTTGCCCTTCGGATCGCTCTCAAACTTGAGTGGGAGCGTTTCGGTATCAAACTGGAAAGAGGTCGTCTTACCGTTGACCATGATGTGCTTTTCTTCCGGCTGACCTTTTGTCTCTATCAGAATGTCTAACGGCATCTTGAAGAGTTCAATGTTCTGCTTCACCTGCCCTCGGATCTTGAAACCGCCTGCTTGCACTCTGAAGATCGTGTAATCGACCCGAAACTCCGGAACTCCTACCGACTCTATCCATTGGATAAAGAACCACGCGTAGTTGTCGCCCATAATATCGCCAATCAACCGAACAAAATCGGGGATCGAAGCCGTCCGGCCTGCGTACTCAGTGTAGAACTGAAAGAGGATGTCATCCAGCTTCTCCGGTCCGACCAGCTGCCCAAGCATGTAAAGAACCCAGGCCCCCTTGCTTCCAACGATGGACTGGTACCGGGCAGAGCCCACCTCGAGATCCAGGCCATTGATAATCGGGGCGGTATCCTGGTACTTGAGGGCATCGATGGCTTGCTTCGCCAGTTCTGTTTCGAACTGCTTAGGATCTTTGCTCTGGACATACTTCAAGGCCGAGAATTGCGCAAATCCGTCACTCAGCCAAGCATCCATTGGCCTCTGGATGTGGATCGAGTGACCCCACCATTGCAAAGCCACTCGTTTGGCAATCTCGAGGACCGGTAACGCATGTGCGTTGACCAGCTTAGGTTCGAGCAAAATGAGAGCCTTTGCCGTAGGCATCCCGAGTTGAGAATTCCTGACTTCGGTCAGTGTCCGTCCTGAAAAAGGAGCTGGTCCCAGCCAGTTACTGTAGAAACGGACCAATTCGTCGACAAGATCCGCGAAACCACGCATGCTCTTGTCGGAATCCTCCGGCATATAGAAAGTCAGGGGGGTTGCATCACGCTCATACTCAACCCGGTAGTACCGAGCGACGATGACGGGGACCTGGCTTATAGGGTCTTCGCTTCGCCAAGTGAATGCCTCTGTGAGACCCACCGTTTCGATGGGATCCAACCTGCCGGGAGCTACTACACTGAAACCTAGAGGCACAGTGGCTCTCATCGTTACAGTGGCGGGATCAACGGCTAGTCGATGCGAAGGAAACCAGTATCCTTCAGTCAGTAACAGGGCCCCCTCTCTATCAATTACCGCCTTCTGAGAAGAAGCTATGTCCAAAAAGGCATACTCATCCTCTTCCAGCAGCCCTTCAAACCGAAAGGTCAGTGTCTTCCGAGTTCCCTCTTGCAGTGGATCCGGACTCTGAACGCGGATTCGACTGGTGGTAAAATCGTCCGTCCTCAGGGAATAACTGACATCCTCTTCATCGTAAACCTCTAGAAGCGACAACTGCCTGTTGAAACTAAAGGGGATGGCCAGGGTCTCTTCCAGGACCAGAAATTCAACCTTGGCTTCGCCTTCCAAAAAGCTCCGATCCGGCTGAATCTCAACCTTGATCTCATAGTCGATAACGTCGATTACCCTGGATTCCGGGGCGCGCAGCTGACCAGAGGCCTGTGCACAACTCAAAAGCAAGACCGACATCACACCGATCCATTTACTCAATCGTTCCATGACTTTCTAATTCCTCGGGCTGAAGAAAGTATTCACTATCTGCTCAGCCCCCTCTTCATAAGAATCTCCCTCACCAAGGTTCGCGGAGGCGCTCCTGAGGTTCTCCACCACGAGCGATTTCCTGGAAGAATCACTTAGTACATTCACCAAAAAGGCACCAATATTCTCAGCCGTTGCATCGCGCTGAACGAACTCAGGGACAATTCTCCTGCCTGCCACCAAATTCGCTAGACAGTACGTCTGAACCTTGACGAACGGGCGAAGCAGAAGCCAACTCACGAGCGACAGTCGATAAACCATGGCGAATGGGATTCCGAGCAGCATTGCTTCGAGAGTGGAAGTTCCACTCTTGACCATCGCAACGTCGGCCTGCAAAAGGAATTCATCGGTTTTGCCGCTCTGGATCTCCAAACTCAGCGTCTGAACATTGTCACATCGCCAATCGTCGCAGATCCCTCGAACAATACCTGCACGCAGCCCCGGGGCTCTAATAATCCAGCACCGGATGTCTATTCTCTTCTGAACAAAATGTGCCGCCTCCAACATCACGGGAAGCATCTGCTCAACTTCCTTCTGCCGGCTCCCCGGCAGCAGTGCCAGAACAGGAGGCTCGTTTTCCCCTACCTTACGGTCCGCCTCGAGGTATCCCAAATGTCTCAGCCGCGATGCAGTAGGGTTTCCGACATAAACCGCCTCAATCCCATGGCTTCGAAAGAAATCCTTCTCAAATGGAAGGATCACTAACATAAGATCCACGTAACGCCGAATAAGTTTCACTCGGGACTGTCGCCAAGCCCACAGTTGTGGGCTAATGTAATAGCAAACCGGTATTCCCAGGCGTTTCAGACGCTTGGCCAATCTGAGATTGAAGTCCGGAAAATCGACAAGGACAGCGAACCTTGGCTTTCGCTCGCGGGCCGCCTGCAGGACGGCTCTAAAGAACCGCCAATAGTTGGCAGCCTTCGCGAGTGCCGCCCAGGGTCCTATGGCGGCCAGTTGAGAAACATCCATCAGAAGCTCAACACCTTGTTCCCGCATCCGGGTGCCGCCGCTACCAAAGAACTCCAATTCATGTTCAGGCAGGCGAGTCCGCAAACTTCTTATCAAGTCCGCCGCATGCGACTCACCTGAGGTCTCGCCGGCAACGACCAGAACCGAAGCGATCTTCTTTGCTGCTGTCGGCTCACCGGACGCTGGTCTCAATCCAGCCTCCTCCCAAGACCCGCTCCCCCTGATAGAAAACAGCTGCTTGCCCGGGGGTCACTGCGAGCTGTGGTTCATCGAACAGTACTCTCGCCCTGACCGGCTCAGAACACCCTTTGCCCTGCTCCAGTGTGATTCGTGCGTCCGCTGCCCGGTGATTCGAACGGATTCGCACCTGAGCCGGTATGGGCCCGTCGGGCAATTGGCATGAGATCCAGTTCACCTTTGTTGCAACCAGTTCCCGGCTGAAAACGTCTTCCTTGAGGCCAACAAAGACCGCATTGTTTTCCAGATCCAGTCGCAACACGTACAGTGGGACGGTGTGCGCGATTCCAAGTCCTCGCCGCTGGCCGACGGTAAAGTGGTGAAGCCCCTGGTGGGTCCCAAGTTGGGTTCCATCCTTAAAGTAAATGGGGCCTGGTTTTTCCCGTTCGTTTAGAACCGGCAACAGTGCTTCATCGACTTCACCTGCGTGCCGTCTGATAAAGGCAGCATAATCACCGTCCGGCACGAAACAGATCTCTTGACTGTCCGGCTTACCGGCTGTAGCCAGACCTTCCCGACGCGCGATTTCACGGATCTCCTCCTTAAGGTAGTTCCCAACCGGGAACACGGTACCGGCCAATTGGCTCTGGCTCAACTCGAAAAGGAAATAGGATTGATCCTTCTTCTCGTCGAGGCCACGCAGCAAGACAGGACCATCCTCGGGCTCCTCTACGGTTCGCGCATAATGTCCAGTGGCAATCTTGCTTATACCCACGGTCTTTGCAAAGGAGAGCAGTTTGTCGAACTTCAAAAAAGTATTGCACAAGGTACAGGGAATCGGAGTCTGCCCCTTCAGATATTGCCCAATGAATGGCTCGATCACGCTCTTCTCGAACTGCGCCTCGAAATTCAAAACGTAGAATGGAAATCCAAGCCGTTCAGCAACGCGCCGAGCATCATAGACGTCGTCGATCGAGCAGCAGCGCCCAATGCGGGGATTCCCGTCGAGAGTGGGATTCCTGCGGGCATCCCAGAGCTGCATCGTACAGCCAACAACATCATATCCGCTGTTCTTTAGCAGTATGCCCGCCGTAGAGCTGTCGACGCCGCCACTCAGGGCAAGCAGAACTCTTTCCATCTGTTCATTATAGAGGTATTAGCTAGGATGATTCATCGGCTTCGCTCTCGGAATTCTCCCCAAAGCTATTCACAATAAACCACTGATTTCTTTGGTGTCCCTGGTGTCTTCGTGGTAAACCCCTCTGCTGAGGAAGCTCACCGAGACGATTCATCGGCTTCCAGAGATGCCCGGGAGGCTATTTCCAGATGACTGCACGAGAAATGATCTCGACCTGGCCGTGGCTTACCGTCACTTCATGCTCCTCGACACTCCGGGCTCTGGCGACACACACTTCCACAAACTCATTCTGCCTCTCCACGAATTCTGCCAGCACGTCCCTGAGCCTTTCTTCACTCTCAACGTCGGGAGTCGGTTTCCACCTGAAATCTTCCGCCCTGATCGGTTTGACTTCTTCTCCCATCAGGCAGCGACTCAGGCTCTCCCGGATTCCGGAGAAGGCTTCTCGAATTTGTGAGATTCTCTGTTCGCTCGTCTCCGAATCCCACGGTTCGGCTTGCACGGCGAAGAGTCGTTTCCGTTCCAGATCCAGGAAACGATGCAAGGATATACTTTTGACCTTCTCCAAGTCTCCTCGCATGTCCCTGGATGCGAATGCGCTGCATTTTTCCAGGAAGTCTTCCTTCGTCTGGCCAAGGTACGAATAGATCAAGAGCTCAGTGTTTTTCCAGATCCAGGTCCGGTAGAAATGAACGAAATATCGAAGGATCTTCTGATCACCGCTGGAGGGCCACTCGACCAGGCGGGGAGGTTCAATCGCCTCAAGAGTCTTCAAATCGACCGCATGGACCATATCGCGCGTCCATTCCAGGTCAGACTCGTCAAGCCAGGGGGCTTCGTACCACCCTTCGTCAAGAGCGGAGTAACCGGATCGAATATCGTGAATGTCAAGCCGAACCCTGAAGAGCACAGCACGCTCGCATGGGGACTGGACGCCACGAACTTGGTAATGTTCTAGATTCACTCTAACCTCTGCCCAACGACTCGAATTATAGCAGAGGCCTCGATAATAAGCCCCGTTTAGAGTGACCCTTCCCGGGAAGTCAGCAGGAGAGTTGTTTCTTCAACTCTTCACGTCCATAAAAGAGGCGCGACTTGATGGTCCCTTCAGCGACACCTGCCTGTTCGGCGATCTCGCGAATCGTAAAGCCTTCCAGATCGTGCATCCTGACCACAACCTGATGCTTAGGGCTCAGCCGGTCGAGCGCTGCCCACACCCGCCGACGAACCTCCTGCCGCTGTGTCGAAATAAACGGATTTGGGGTTGACCAGTCTTCGAGGGTTACATGGTCGGACACGTCTTCGCTGGTTCTACTGGTATGTTTCTTATTCTTACGAATCATTTCAAGACACACGTTCACAGTGATCCTGTTAATCCACGTTGCCAGCCGGGCCTCTCCGCGAAAGGTTCCAACCGCCCGATGGATATTGATCATTGTCTCCTGAAGAGCGTCCTTAGCAGACTCCTCCTCCTTCAGAATCTTCATAGCCGTCCTCAAGATTCTCTGTCTAAACAGACGGAATAACTCATGAAACGCATTATCGTCTCTCGAGCTCAGCCCTTGAACCAGCACATTCTCTATCGAACTCATATCCGCAGCAAAAGTAGCCATAATTACATTCTCCGACTACTTCTCTTGCACATTCCGTTCCAAAGAGTAAGTTCTGTTTTTACAACAGTTTACCCAGATTACCCTCAAGGACAAGTGTGAAACGATTTAACGGTCCAGGGAAGACTATTCTAGTAGAACCCCTGAAGATTCAGGGACTTAATGGCCGTAAAAGTGTTTTACGGTCCCTGTAGTCAGAATTGACGTTCCTGGTACTGTTTCAACTTTGAGATGATTGTTTGGCGGGTAATTCCTAAAGCTTCTGCGGCTTGCGTCTTGTTGTTCCGATGTTCTTTAAGGGCTTTAAGGATCAACTGACGTTCCATCTCCCCCAACTGTTCCTTCAGACCCCTGGGGAGGTCAGGTTCCCAGTCGCCCAGCCTTAGCCGATCCGAAAGCATCTCAACGGTGATCGGCCGGCCGGCATCGCTCAGAATAACGAGCCGTTCAACCTCGTTCTCCAGCTCACGTACAGTTCCCGGCCAACTGTAGGCTTGAAGGAGTGCCAACACATCAGGCTCAAAACCCTGAGCTCGCTTGTTCAATCGCTCTCCAACACGACGGAGGAAGTACTCGGCAAGAACCAAAACGTCTTCCCGTCGCGTTCTCAGCGGTGGCACATGGATAGAAAAGACGTTGATTCGGAAAAACAAGTCCGGCCGAAACCGACCTTGTTCGACCATCTGGCCAAGGTTTCGATTGGTAGAAACGATAATCCGAACATCGACTTTACGAGCTTTCTGTCCCCCTACGCGAAAAATCTCGCCCTCCTGGAGAACGCGCAGGAGTTTCACCTGAAGATCCAGAGGTGCTTCTCCGATCTCGTCGAGGAATAGCGTCCCACTATCAGCCAGTTCGAAATAACCCTTACGATCATCAGAAGCACCCGTAAAGGAACCTTTCCGGTGTCCAAAGAAGGCGCTTTCGATCAGATCAGCAGGCACTGCTCCGCAGTTGACGGGAATGAACGCCCCCTCTCGTCTAAGACTCCTAGTGTGGATGTAACGCGCCAGCAGTTCCTTCCCGGTACCTGTTTCTCCCTGTATGAGAACCGTTGCGTCCGTCTTAACAACACGGTCCAGGAGCTTAAGCAGATCCGCCATAGCGCGGCTCTTGAAAACAAAGGTCTTCTCTTGCTCCCTCAGAACCTCGACTTCTTGCTTGAGACGAAAGTTCTCCCGAGACAGCATCTCGTTGGCATTCTGAAGCTCTCCGGCCAGCCTCTCATTCTCCCGACGAAGCTCCCAACTCTCCAGTTCCCGCTTGACGGCCTCCTTGAGAACAAAGGGCTCCCAAGGCTTCGTAATGTATCGATGAACGTGGCCCTGGTTGATGGCATCCATCAGATCCTCTACTTCGGTGTATCCGGTAAGGATGATCCGAACCGAATCCGGACACACTTCGATGGCCCTCCGCAGAAGTTCCACACCACTCACTCCTGGCATGCGCTGGTCCGTGATGATGACCGCTACCGGCTTCCTATGCAGAATCTGGAGGGCCTCTTCACCTCCAGAGGCCTCGAGGACGTTGAACTCACCAAGGAGAGTCCTTTTCAGCTTCTGCAAATTGGCCGGCTCATCGTCAACCACAAGAATGTCGTACTTCTTCATCCCTCTTTCACCGGGAGCCTGATCAAAAATCGTGTTCCCCTGCCCTCTTCACTATCGACTTCGATCGTCCCACCATGCTGTTGAACAATAGCGTAACTAATGCTCAAGCCCAGGCCCGTCCCTTTCCCCACAGGTTTTGTAGTGAAAAAGGGCTCAAATATCCTATCCACATGCCTGGGATCAACCCCCTCGCCATCATCCTCTACTTCGATGCTTACCGTCTTTCCTTCTGAACGTGTACGAATCAGAACTTCACCCTCACCAGAAATCGCCTGGCAAGCATTCAGCAGCAAGTTCATGAAGACCTGGTTCAACCTTCCCGGGTGACATTCAACCGGAGGAAGGTCTCCATAATCCTTGATGATCTCGATCCTGCCCCGGAATTCATTCTGAAGCAGGCTAAGCGCCAAGTCGATTTGATTGTGAATGTCAATTTCTCGAAACTCTTCGCTCTCCATTCTCGAGAAGGTACGCAGATCACCGATAATGGAATGAATCCTCTTCGCTCCTTCTTCGAAATTGCGAACCAGGCTCTCTAAATCCTCACGCATGAAATCGTAGTTGATCTCCTCCTTGAATGAATCAACCGCCCGGCGACTCTCGTCGTCAAAATTGCTCAACCGCTCATAAAGGTCCACCAGGCTTTGCAGATGCTGGATGTAACTCCGGAGAAAATCAGTGTTGCCATAAATAAAGTTAAGCGGGTTCTTTATCTCGTGAGCAATACCGGCCACCAACTGCCCAAGAGATGCCATCTTCTCACTCTGAATGAGCTGAAACTGGGTGTCTTTCAACTCCTTATAGGCCTTCCCCATCTCCTGATTGGCTCCCTCCAACTCACGAGTCCTTTCTTTGACTCGTTTCTCGAGCTTTCGATTCAATTCGAGGAGGGCCTGGCTGCGTTCCTCGAGGGAGTGTGCCATCTCGTTAAAAGTGGAAGCCAGTTCTGCAATCTCATCTCTTCCCTTCACTTCAACGCGCTGACTGAAGTCCCCTCCCGAGATGACCTTGGCACCCAGGGTTAGCTTTTTCAAAGGGACAGCAATTCCGCGAGCCGCATAATAAGTCAGTAGCGTCACCAGCAACGCCGACAGTGAGGTCGCCCAGATCAGAATGATCTTAAGTTCCTGAACCGGCGCAAAGATGTCGGTGTCATTGATTCCGACACCACACACCCATTCGAAGAACTCGTGATCAAGAACGCTCAGGCCGCTGATCTTTATCGACCCAGGCGGATACTCGTATTCAAAATAGTCCGATCCGTTCTGGATGGCCTCGCGGAGTCCTTCGATCCGATGATCCTCTATCAACCGGGTCCCGTAGTTATTAACAGCCACCGCGTATTCATCAACCTCCAAAACACGGTAGTTACGGTTTCGCCGATATTTGTGTCCGATGATCGTGTTCTGGTCGGCTCCAAAAAGAAAAGCGTAACCCGACCCTATAGTCCGCTCTTCAAGGTCTTCCTCAACCTTGTCCAGGTTCTCCTGGATGTACTCCCAGTTCATCAGAGCCAAAATCCCTCCAACCACGATTAATCTTTCATCCCAAATGGGAGCCGCGAAACCGATTGAATACTGTTTAGCTACATCATTGTCGGTGTAGCGGTATAGCCGGTGAACGAGAGGAGAGTAATGCCAGTCAATGTAACCGAAACGGCTGCTGCGTACCTGCTGGAGCCAACCCGAGTCAGGAGTGAACTCCAAAAGGTTCTGACCCTTCAGGGCGGCCAGTTCCCGGGAATCCAGCCATTCCTCAACGTTCAGTCTGCTGTTCCGATCAATGCTATTGGTCAGAACGAGACGGCCTTCGATGTCGAACAACGCAATAACATCGTATACGCCGTGGACGATGGCCAACTTGTCCAGCAGATGCACCGGAGGCTCTTCAAGGCGGCCTGTCAGATATTCAAGGAAGACTCCGTGAAGAGTCATGGAGACCGTTTCCTCTTTCTTCTCAAGCAGTGTCAACTGGATCTCATCGGCTATTTCGGCTGAGAGTTGCTGGAGGAAGAGTACGATCCGGTCCTGTGTAATCCGCTCTTTTGCCACAAAATAGGAGAAAGCCGAGATTCCTATCAAAGGAATCAGGCAGAGCGGCAATATCATTACGACAAGTCGGTGTTTCAGACTTCTCATGGTCTTCCAGCTACAGTCCAGTTATTTTACACCAAACTGTGAGTCTAGTTAACGCTAGAAGAACTGGGAATTGGGAACTGGGGATCAAACCACCAAATCACTAAGACACAAGAAGATCTTAATAGTGATTTCGTGCTTTAGTGGTTACTCCTGTTTCCGGCATCCGGCATCCGGCAACTGGCATCCACCACTCCTAATAGACACCCAGGTAGGTTTCCAATTCCCAAGCATGAATCTGCTGAATGTAGTTGTTCCATTCCTGGCGTTTAGCCGCCAGAAAGTGCCTGTAGATACGGTCACCCAGGGCCCGCTGGATCACTTTGTCCTTACTGAGCTGACCGAGCGCCTGGTTAAGGCTCGTGGGCAGATCGGCTATCTTATGCTTACGGCGTTCCCGCACACTCATGGTGTAGACATTCTTGCTGACTGGCAGGGGCGGCTCTAATCGGGCCGATAATCCATCCAGCCCAGCCTGAAGCATGACTGCGAGCGCGAGATACGGGTTACAGCTAGGATCCGGCATCCTCAGTTCACAACGCGTCTCTTCTTCGCGCTGGGCGGGAATCCGAATCAGAGGACTCCGGTTCTGCTCAGACCAGGCGATGCTGGTCGGAGCTTCGAATCCCGGCACTAGCCGTTTGTATGAATTGACCAATGGATTTGTGACGGCACAAAAGCCGGGCGCATGTTTCAGGAGCCCGGCAATATAGCTTCGCGCGACCTGGCTGAGCTGGTTCTCGCCATTCTCGTCAAAGAACGCGTTCTTTCCGTTGTGTGACAGGAACTGATGAGTATGCATCCCGGAACCGGAGATGCCGAAGATCGGCTTCGGCATGAAAGTCGCATGGAGGCCGCGCTCCCGGGCGATTTTCCGGACAATCAACTTAAAGGTATTCATGTTGTCTGCGGTGACCAGTGCTTCCTCGAACTTGAAGTCTATTTCATGCTGTCCGGGAGCCACTTCGTGATGGGCAGCCTCAATCTCTAATCCCATAGCTTCGAGAACGTTGACCATGTCTCTCCTGGCTTCTTCACCCTGATCAACAGGAGTCAGGTCGAAATAACCGGCCGAGTCGTGCGTCATCAGTGTCGGTTTTCCAAGTTCATCACGGAGGAAAAGGAAGAACTCCGCCTCAAAACCTGCATACATCCGAAAGCCTTTGCCGTCTGCCTTATGAAGAACCGCTTTCAGGCGCGTCCTTGGGCAACCCTCAAACTCAGTTCCATCCGGATGTCTCACATCACAGATCAATCGAGCGACCTTTCCCCTGTCCATCTGCTCTACAGGGAAAATTCGGAAAGTTGAAGGATCCGGCCGCAACAACATATCGGCTTCTTCGATCCGGGAAAAACCTTCTATCGAAGAACCGTCGAAGGTGATTTTCCCATCAAGGGCTTTCTCGAATTGGCTTTCCGGGACTTCGACGTTCTTGGCAATCCCCATAATGTCGATGAACTGGAGCCTCAGGAACCGGACCCGCTCTTCCCTGCACAACTTGAGGACCTCTGCTTCAGTCATGGTCTATTCTTCCTCACTCGCGCGTAAAACTATCCTTATGAACAGTTACTCTTTCGACCCATTCTATGTCAGCCTCGTAACCAAATCCGGGCGCCGTCGACACTTCAATAAACCCTTCAGGTGTGACCTCTACCGGAGGAACAATCGTGTCTTTTTCAAAGTACCGTCGGCTGGCCGACACATCCCCGGGCAAAACGAAGTTTTCAAGCGTTGAGATCGCAACATTGAAGGCCCTTCCGATTCCTGTTTCGAGCATTCCCCCACACCAGACCGGGACACCTTTCTGCAGGCAGTAGTCGTGAATACGTTTCGCCTCAATGATTCCGCCCACTCTTCCTATCTTAATGTTAATGACCCGACATGCCCCCAATTCAATGGCTTGCTGAGCATCCCGCAGGTGTCGAATCGACTCATCAAGACAAACAGGCGTCTTCAACTCCTTCTGAAGACGACTGTGTTCGATGAGGTCATCATAGTACAAGGGTTGTTCGATCATGAGTAAGCGAAACTCATCCAATCTCGCGAGGTGCTCGAAATCCTCGACACCGTAGGCTCCGTTAGCGTCAACCATAAGGGGCACATCGGGAAAGCGATCTCGCACTCGCTTCAGGATATCCACGTCCCAGCCTGGTTTGATCTTGAGCTTGATTCGCCGATAACCCGAAGCGATTTCTTCTCTGATCTTCGCAAGCAACTGTTGTGGCGTGTCCTGTATACCTATTGAGACCCCGCAAGGAATGGTCCTTCGCACCCCTCCCAGAAACTCCCAAAGAGGCAACTCCAGGCGTCTGGACTCCCAATCGAAAAGGGCGGCTTCAACCGCGGCTTTAGCCATCGGGTGCCCTCGGATAAACCCCACAGCAAGCTGGAAATGTTCGGCCTTTCCGATCTCGGCCCTAAACAGCGCGGGCACAATATGCCTGCTTATCACATGTCTAGCCGAGTATAGGTCTTCCGAACTGTAAAATGGCCCTTCAGCCGCCGCACACTCTCCCCAGCCCGTGGTTCCATCTCCTTCAACCTGGACCAGTAGTGTCTTTTTGTTATAAACCCGGCTGAAGCTGGTCTCAAAGAAATGGACGAAAGGGAGACTTATCTCGCGAAGAACTATTCTTTCAATAGTCACCGGCTCAACTCGACGTCAGAGGCGTACCGTGCCGCACAATCGCTCACCGCACTCTGCCCCAACCTCCACCACCCGGCGTCTCTACCACAACAATATCCCCTCTATCGAGAGACACCCTGGCTTTTCCTCCGATCCGTTTCTTACGGCCCCGAGGTGGGACAATGGTGTTGATCCCCGACTTTCCACTACGCCCTCCGTTGAGTCCGTATGGCGCCATTTTTCGCCGCTCGGACAGGATCGTCATTTCGCACTCCGAGAGCATTTCCAGGCATCGCACAATGCCATCTCCCCCACGGTGTTTCCCGCTGCCTCCGGAACCTCTGCGAATCCGGTATTCAAGAATCCGGATCGGAAAGTAGCGTTCCAATGCTTCGATTGGCGTATTCAGAGAGTTTGTCATGTGCGTGTGAATTCCGCTGTCCCCCGCCCTGTCGGGTCCGCCACCCATTCCGCCACCAATGGTCTCGTAATAGGAAAAGGGCCGTCCAGTTACAGGGTGAACTCCACCAATAGACAGATTGTTCATGGTTCCACTGCTGGCGGCAGGAATCCGGTCGGGAAGAGCAGTAGACAATGCCTTCAGAAGTACGTCCACGAGTCGTTGCGAGGTTTCAACATTTCCACCGGCAGTACCGGCTGGAAACCGTGCGTTGACGACGGTGCCTTCCAGAGCCTTTACTTCAATCGAGCGTATTAGCCCCGCACTGAGCGGGATCTCCTCGGGCGCCAGGCAACGCAAAACGTAAAAGACAGCAGAAAGCGTAATCGCATACACGGCGTTGAGACACCCCTCTACCTGAGCATCCGACCTCGAGAAATCGATCCTCATCCTTTCTCCATCGATGCGAATCGACACCCTGATCGCCACCGGTTTCTCCTTCCTTTGATCGATCAGTCCGCCGTCGTCAAGGAAGTCCTCTGCTTCGTAGGTCCCGTCCGGAATCTGACCGATTAGGAGTCGCATCGTTCGCTCGGCATAGCGATGCAAGCCGTCAACATACGACAGCACTTCCTTCGCGCCATTTCGCTCCACCATCTCAACGAGTCGTTTTTCACCGACCCTGAGCGCGCCTACCTGGGCAGCCAAATCCCCCTCCCGTTCAGTCGGGGTCCGGACGTTGTAAAGTAGTAACCTTAAGAGACTTCGGTTGAGCCTTCCGCCGGCATAGAGTTTGAGTGGAGGTATCCGAATCCCTTCCTGGAATATCTCCTGGCTCATAGGCATTGAACCCGGGGACATACCGCCTACATCCGAGTGATGGGCACGAGAAGCCACGTAGAATATCGGCTCATTTGATTTCCGGGAAGGGGAGAATACCGGTGCAACCAGCGTAATATCAGGTAGATGAGTCCCTCCAGAAAAGGGATCGTTCAATATCACAACATCCCCGGGTTGTGCTTCAAACGCATCCATTGCCGCTCTTACGGAAAGTGGCATGGATCCGAGATGGACAGGCATATGATCACCCATCGCGATGACGGCTCCCGATCCGTCAAAGGCTGCACATGAGTAATCCCGTCTCTCTTTTATGTTCGGAGAGTATGCCGTTCTTTTGAGCACGGTGCCCATCTCTTCAGCAATCGAGGCAAATAGGTTGCGGTAAATCTCTAACTGGACCGGGTGAAGTTCAGACATAGACTAAGAGGATATCAAAAGGTACGGGAAGTCGGTATGGGGCCGGATGCCGGATGCCGGATAGGATTGTCACGTTTTGTGGGTGACGTTTTCTTGGTGTCCTTGGTGCCTTGGTGGTGAATCCCTCAGCGAGGAACCGCACGGGAGGAGATTTAGGTCAGGTGTTCGATTACGAGCACGAATGAAGATACCAAGACCCAAGACCCAAGACTCAAGACCCTTGTTCCCAGTTACCCGGCCCGTGCTATAATCAGCAGCCTCTCAATGCTCGGAGTGAAGCAGCTGCAACGGTTCGTTATTGCCCTGGAGATGATCAAGTTCGAGCACACCGTTTTCGCTCTTCCTTTCGCTTTCCTCGGCGCCTTCCTCGCTGCTCAGGGTTGCCCGCCGCTCCAGAAGCTTTTCTGGATCCTCATGGCAAT
>JAUVSF010000141.1 GCA_030597245.1 Acidobacteriota bacterium | reverse complement strand
GGTGCTCGTTATCGGTTTAGCCAGACCGGTGCCGGCGGCTGTGCCCAGCGCTGCGGCCAGACCTGCGAAATCTCTTCGATTCAAATCTTTTTTCTTCATAATTCTGGAAATAGATTCAGACTGTTAGCAGTTGTTTGGCGTCATCCATGCGTTGTGCAATGTTAATCCCCTGAGGGCACGCTCTTATCGCAGCCGAGAGGTCTACTCCCGACGAATCACGTTCGTCAACTTCGAGCTGTTGGTAGAGGTGGCGCGCTTCCTCTCGATCGCCGTAACTGTCGTAGTACATTAAGTATCTCAGGGTGTCCGCGATCCGCAGCTTCCCGTCTACCCGGGACTCGCAGATCTGGTTACAACCGTGGCAGTAGTAAGGAGCCGTAATTGCAGCCATGCGATTGAGCTGGACGAAATCATTAAAAGCCAGTTGCTGAGGCGTGGACGCCGCTTTCACGTTGTCGTCCAGTTGCTGCAAGTTCGACATCGTTGACACAAGTGCATCGATTCTTTCATCGGCCCATACCGCCTTGAGCTTGGCCTGCTCGAGCGTAAAATCCTTCGACTTGAACTCACTTACACTTTCCTGATCAGCAGGTACAGATCCCTGGGTCTTCATTGCAATCAGTCCGATACCCGCCGCCTTCGCCGTGTCGATGGCTTTGTTAAGCTTCTGGTCTCCGTACTTACGAAAGTTATAGCGGAACATAATTGCATCGATACCACCTGCACGAGCCGCTTTCGTCAGAAGCTCGGGGACATTGTCGTGATGACACGAGAAACCGAAGAAGCGGATCTTCCCGCTCTTCTTGAGGTCTTCTCCCATTTTGATGTATTCAGCGTCCAACGTAGTTTCAGACTGAACTGCGTGCATGAAAAACAGGTCAAGATAGTCTGTTTCAAGATCATTCAGACAAAGATCCAGATTAGACGTGTATCCCTCGACACTCGGAGAGCCACTGAGGTTCACCTTTGAAGTTACCCAGATGTTCTTCCTCCCGACCTGCTACAAAAATGGAGCCAGAGTCTTGTGGGACTGCCCTTGAGCGTAACCCTGGGCAGTATCCAGATAATCGACGCCGAGCCCGAATGCTCGGTGGAGGCGCCGATCGTACTTGGAATCGAATTTCTGCAGACACCCCATCAGAAGGATCGGGACCGTTACCCCAGTGTTTCCGAGGTTCTTTCTAGGAACCTTAACGTCTCCTGGTGTCGGCTGCATTCCAGCTGCTTCTTTCGTCGCAGCTCCCATAAGAGTTGCACCGGCGCCGGCGGCAACGGTACCTCGCACAAAATCTCGTCTGTGGATCGTTATTTTTTTCAAGTAGATCTCTCCTTCCTTATCCAACCTCCCGCGTACGCAAGAGTAACCTCCGCTCCCTGGAACGGCTCTCACCAATAGCGGTCACATAGACGGCCCGCTCATCCTTCACCGGGCATTCAGTTTGACAGATTCCGCACCCGATACAGAGATCGGGAACGATAAAGGGTTTATTGAGGACCACGATTTCCTCGAATACGTTCTTGATTTCTACGTCTTTCGTCTGTATTGCCTTTGGGGATACCGGGCACACCTCCTCGCAAACAACGCAGGGAATCTCCATCGCATGGGGAAGACAGCGCCCAGTGTCGTAGAACGCGGTTCCAAGTCGAATCGGTCCCTGCTCCTCGAAGGATCCCTTGCCCAGTTTCTCTTCTACTGTAATTTTTCGGATCGCTCCTGTGGGGCATACTTCGGAACAAAGAGTGCACTTCAGCTGGCAGTGTCCTATGTTGAAATTCATCACCGGCGTCCACAGCCCTTCGATCCCCGCTTCTTGCAGAGTAGCGGGCTGAAGGACGTTGGTTGGACACGCGTTAATGCACTGGTCGCACTTGATGCATTTGGAAAGAAACTCCGACTCTTCGACTGAGCCGGGTGGACGAATCAACGCTCCGGAGAAATTTTCATCCGTGTTGACCCCATGATTCTTAATGAAGGGGTAGGTTGCCAACCCCAACACAGATGCGAACATCAGTTTTCGTCGCGACATGGACGGAGCAGGTATCACCTGTTTCGTGTCCAGCCGGACCAGAGAGAACGACAATGCGTCCTCCGGGCAGTCATCAATGCAGTTCATACAGGAAAAACACTCACTCAGTCGCACTGCTCCCTGAGGATCTGCGGCGCCTTCGCACCGTGTTAGACACAAATTGCAGTCAGTGCACTTGTGAACGTCGCGGTTGATTCGAAAAAGAGAAAAGCGAGAAATCACGCCCAGGAGAGCTCCAAGGGGACAAAGGACTCGGCAGAAGAAGCGCGGGATCAACAGATTTGCACTCACGAGGCCAAAGATGAACAGGCCGATCCAGAATGAGCCCACGAAGACGCGACGGGCCGTCCCGGGTCCAAACTTCAGGCTGTCGAGCCATAACGTGTCCAGCTCGAGGTTGTTCGCCTTCAGAGAGACCGTGTCGATAACCATGTCGGTAGCGGGGGCGACTACGGTCGCGAATGACCGATACATCAAGCAGATGGGATCGAGTAGTCCAATTTGCAGGGCGCCCATAAACGCCAGTATCAAGAGGACCACCAGGATCGCGTACTTCAAGAAGTAGATTGAGCGGTAGCGGTTCTCGTCGATCCGATCACGCGCTCTGCCTATATTGAAAAGCCATCCCACGAATTGGTGAAGACTTCCGTATGGGCAAACCCAGTTGCAGAAAACACGGCCAAAAAGAAGAGTGACTCCAAGGATCAGAAGCCCCCAGCCCAGGTAACGGTAAACGTAACCCGTCGAGAGCATGGTCGAAATCATGACCAGCGGGTCGATCTCCAGGATCCTGGAGACGGGGTAGCCCCCGAGTCTGGAGGTCCACGTCGCCCAGACCGAAAACAGGAAAATGGAGAAGAAGAACAATTGGGCGAGGATACGGACATTGGTTATGCGAAGTATCCTGCGCACACTTAGTGAGCTGATGAGCTGGTCGATTCGTTTCAATCTAGCTTTCCAGTAGATCCGCTTGTTTCACCGCCAAGGGCGTTCACCGCGGGTTACATTGACTCCAGAAACTATCCCGTAATCTCTCTGACCCTGCCTTCCCAATTGATACTGCCGCTGCCTTTGGCCTCGGCCTTGAACATGTACTCGGGATAGTCACGACCACGTTCCAACAGGTGCTCATACGCCCACGCATCTACTGCCACCGGATCAACGGATGCAAGGACGGCGTTACCCGCCTTCACATTTGAGGGATCTCCCCCAGTCGGACCGTTCTGCATCAACACATGCGTCCCATCGACGATCGTAAGCGTGGGTTTCATCATCAGCGTAAGGTCGGAAACGATGGCATGAATATCCTGATGGAACTGGTTCCGCGTGCCCCCAAGCAGGCCATACCAGTTTTTCATTCCAATCGAAGCCCCGCAAAGGTTATGATCTTTGACCGGTGCAAGCCCGATCACTTTGTCTACATTCGTGAATGGACGATGAAAAAACCACCATTGGCCGATTAGCTCGGCACCGGGAGTTTGCAGCATTTTGAATGCATTCGAATCCGGAAGGTATATGCGGCCTCCGGCCTTCTCGGACGCATAGCGAATCCCGCTCTTAGCGAAGCAATCGGCAGGTGACTCGATAGGATTATCGGCCACTCGGACTTCCTGTGCCCGGCAGTCTACCAGCAGCATCCGGATCAGGATCTCCAGCAGTTCCGGGTTTGAAGTAGCACCCAGGTTGGGCGAGCGATCAAAGGCAACGTTGGGCTTGACCAGAACAATATCGTCCGGCTTGATGTAGTGGGTCAGTCCACCAATCGCGTCGAGCGCTCGACGCAGTTTTTCGGCTGTATCTCCCTGTCGTCCCAAACCGATATCCACCGCCTGAGATGGCCGTTCGACCCGATAGTCTCGAAGCCGCAGCGGCGTCACAAGGGGGACACTTCGCAATCCTGTCCGATCCTTCATTGACAGCGGCCAATCTTCCGGCGCTGTGGCCACGTAGGTGGCAGCTCCTCCAAGGCCACCCGCAGTTGCAATACGGCGAATAAAGACCCGGCGGCTCATTGGAGTTTTTTCGTACTCGGGATGCTGAATCGACTTAGATTTCTTCATCTTCAAACAAAGCGTTGGTTAACGTAATCAGCACTCGTTCCACAGCGTTGACGTCAGGAACATTCTCAACGCCATAAACCCAATTTTCATAGCGGGCTAACGCCATGTAGGTATTCAGGAAGTTGTGTTTTAGTACGACCTTGTCGGCACTTTGTTTCACAAGCGTAAAGTCATACAGATGGTTCTCCAATAACTTGTCGTACAGTGTCCCGGCTTCTTCACTGTTCCTGGCGCTGTGCACGTAGTACCGGGAGTCACGAGAAGCGTCCGGCCTGGCGAACCAGAAATCGTGGGCGAAATCATACTGAAACACATCACTTTTCTCGTACACGATTCGCTGAAACGGAATTCCCAAAGATTCCGAGAAAACGGCATAGATCGCCGATGACTGGTCCGAATCGCCCGGAATCTCGCAAATTGCTTTCACAAGCTGGAGCGCCTTCTCTTGAACCGGTTCCGCGTTCTGGTTCCCCGTCAGCTTGAAGTAGAATCTGCCTACGACACCCAATGCTCCTGCCGCCGTACGGTAGAAGTGGGCTCCATCCAGTTCTTCCAGGTCTTGGTCATCGTCTCTTTGAGCGGCAAAGATTCCAAGGGCATTGGGAAACTGGGCCATGTCATAGAGTTCGATACTGATCGCAAGCTCCGCTTGCTTTTTCTCGATAGACAGGAAGTGCAGAGCGTTGAATCCATACTGGAAGTATTGCGGCGCCGCTCCATTGATCTTCTCGAATAGATTCGATTCGTCAAACCTTTGAGGCCTGGACGAAGGAACCCAACCGTCTTCCAGAATCGATGCAGGAAAGATCCCGAGCTGATGCGCCGGAGTCACTGCTCCCACCTGCGCTGGATCAGCCCATCTCTGTAATGGACTGCGGTAGAGTGTATCCTCAACCTGGCTCTCTTCCATTACAGCCATCGAAATGTCTCTTTCACCTGGGTCAAAATCGTCCCCTTTTAGTCCAAACCAAACCCCTGCAAGCACCAGAAAAAAGACAAAACACCCCCCGAAGATGGTTTCACCTCCGGAGATATGCTTCCGGTAGACTCGCCTTTTCTTATTAGTGAAAATTCTCTCTTTACGGGCCATAGAATCGCAATCCTGCAGAAGGTAGCGCCCGCTCCTCCCGAGTTGTCAGCACCAGAATAGAACTGAGTCGAGTCAGGTTCGTGCTAGGGTGTGGACTCCCCGCGCTGCCCAGTTCCTAGCTAACTCGGCGTCCGACAAAGTTTAGCATACGGAGGCTCGACAAGTGGTTCTCGCTTGACTGAGCCGGTGCGACGTGCTTTGGGCCTTGCCGGATGCCGGAGGCCAGATACCAGATACCGGATGCTGGTGGATTTAGCATTCATGCCGTCCTCCGGACTCAGATCTCTATGGACGGAACAACCCAGGGCTGGCCCTCCTTCGTCGGGCACTCGCCCTGGGCTCTACACATATCGCCCCGCGAGGCGGGGCTCAATCCACACCACCAGCGCCCGGTGGCTTCAGAAGGTGTACCTATGTCTTGACCACACCCCGGCGTCTGGCATCCGGTAACCGGCATCTGGCATCCACCTTCGTTCTTTGAGCTACGGCGCGACAGGTCCGGTATCTACCAATCTTTGTCGTGAACTTAATCGCGAACTTTCTCGAAATCCCGGGTGGACAAATCGACAAGGTTCACGACAAAGCTCGCGGCGAAGGGAAACGATCCGGCGTCCACCTTCGTTCTTCGAGCTATGGAGGTCTGGGAGCTAGGGACCTGGGGGATCAAACCACTAACCCACTAAAACACCCTCCTTCGCTGAAGCTATGGGGTCTGTTGCTCAAACCGAAAAAGCGGAAGTTCGAAGTTCGAAGCTCGAAATTCGAAACAATATCCAAGCTAGAATATCTAAGGACTGAAACGGGGTGTCGCCGATCACCTATTTATAAACAGTCACTTTACGGCGTTTTGACCTTAGACCTTCTAATTTCGAGCTTGTTTCGAACTTCGGATTTCGAGCTTCGAGCTTAGCCCTCGGCCCTGGTGCTCATTTGGGCAACACGCCCTATGGAGGGCAGGTCTGGCACTTGGGATTTTCGATTGGCGATTCCCGATTGGCGATCTTCCAGGTCCGGCATCTGGTATCCGCCCCCCAACCCCATGACCCAAGCCCCAGGACCCGGAGACCCCCAGCCCATGTCAGAGCGCGCCCGAGGCCTGACCCTTCTTTCGGTGCAAACTGGTTTGAAGCTTGTCCTGTCCTGCTTCAGCAAGCAGAATAGTACGGGCGGAGCCGTGGGGAATATGGGGTGGGCTTCGAACGTTGATACTTCGCTGCACTTGAAGACGACTCTTTGGGAGGAGGCTTTCAATGGAACTGACAAGAAAGGTCTGGATTGGAACGGTCTTGGCGGCTGGACTTTTGACACTGTTAACTGGTTGCGAGAGCGGACCTCCTTCCGCCAGTGAAGTCTTGAGAAGCTATTTTACGGCCATTGGGGGAGATGCAGTTTTAGGGCTGCGGAGTCGCGTGGCGAAAGGCAAGTTCGAAGTGACCGAGAAGGGTTACGAGGGCGAGTTCATCATGAGCAGTGTTCCACCCCAACTGGGTAGGCTGGAGATTCGGATCGGCACAATGGCGGCCGCCTCTTCGGGTATCAAGGATGGAATTGCCTGGGACATCAATCCCATGACAGGTGCGCGGATTCTGGAGGGTAGTGAGAGGAGACAGGTCTTCCGACAATTTGCTTTGGATCCGGTCATGGCATGGATGGACTCCCTAAAAGATGCGGTAATACAGGATTGGGATCCGGAAGCGCAGCAGATTATGGTTCCGATCAAGAATGCTGACGGGGATCAGGTGATCTTCTACTTTGACAGAGAAAGTAAGCTCCTCACTCGCATGATGACCTTCATCAACGGGCAGAGATTGGTTTCCAACCTCGAGGATTACAGAGAAGTGGACGGGGTCATGATGGCCCACAAGGTATCGAGTGACATGGGGGGCAGTATCAAACTCGAGTTCTCGTATGATGAAGTTGAGCACAACGTCGATATCCCTGTGGAATCCTTCGAAGCCCCTGAGCAAATCCAGAAACTCATGAAGAAGTAGGAAATCAATCTCACACTTGGAAGGAAACTGGAACGTAGTGTCGTTTTCCCTTTAATGTGTTCTTCGAAGGCGTTTTGAGGGAATCTCTAAATCGTAGACATAGGAGCGGAGAGCGTGCTCGTTCGCTCCCAGCGAGGGTAGCTTGAAGGGCGAGTACAGCCGACTGATCAGACAGAATGTGGATTTCCGCTTCCTCTGGTTTGGGCAGATCGTTAGTCTTTTGGGCGATTGGTTCAATCTGATCGCTTCCGCGACTCTCGTGGCAGAGCTAACAGGATCGGGGTTGGCCGTCGGATCACTTTTCGTTGTCCGGATGCTGGCGCCATTCTTTGTGAGCCCCGTAGCCGGTGTGGTAGCGGACCTCTTCAACCGCAAGTCCGTCTTGATCATCACCGATGTACTCCGCGGTTTAACCGTACTCGGATTTCTTCTGGTGAGGGAGCCGAGTCACATTTGGTTACTGTACTCGCTGACTGCGGTGCAGTTGGGTTTGAGTGGCTTCTTCTTCCCGGCGCGCAACGCCATTCTTCCCGATATTGTCTCCAAAGGGGAACTGGGTGCTGCAAACACCCTCGGGGCGGCCACTTGGTCGGTCATGTTGGCGTTTGGAGCGGCGGTGGGAGGGTTCGTGGCGGGTGTGTTCGGAATCTACCCGGCGTTCATCATCGATGCCTTTACCTTTGCCTTTTCCGCCCTTCTGATTTCGAAGGTCAAGCTAAGGGCCAGGCCCGATGACAGCTCTACCGCCAAGAGTTTGTCAGGCGGTTTTCGGCAGCATGTCGAGGGTCTGAGGTATCTGGCTCACAATAGAGACATCTTCGTCATAACACTCCATAAAGCGGCTCTCGGCCTGTTCCTCGGAGCAACCTTTGACATTGTCAAGGTGGCCATTGCGAAACAGGTGTTTGTGATTGGGATAGCCGGAGGAGTCGGGCTGGGACTGATGTTCGCGTTCACCGGTGTGGGGACTGGACTTGGACCTTTTGTGGTGCGGCAATTCACCGGGGATCGGGACAAGCCGTTGAGATTATCGATAGCTGGTGGGTATCTTTTCGGGGCCCTCGGCTTGGCTTTATGTGCCTTCCTGATGAGTTTCTCCATCACCCTTTTCGGAACCTTTCTCCAGGGGCTCGGAGGCGGGATCATATGGGTTTTTTCGACCCAGTTACTGCTGCAGTTAGTACCTGCTGAGATTCGAGGCCGTGTGTTTGCAACCGAGTTGGCCATGTTCACTCTGGTCAGTGCAGGAGGGGCCGCCCTGGTCGGATTGCTCCTTGACACGCCACTTGGGATATCGGGTGTGACTTGGGGAATGGCGGTGCTGACATTGGTTCCGGGTCTTGTGTGGCTGGCTTGGATTCGTAAGCAGAAGTCGGAGATAAGGTCCGCACAGTTGGAATAGCGGCTGTTTTACCAGATTATGCCTCTGTGTGGAATCGATCCACCTGCACTGGCAGCGGGCTACTCTGATTCCCGGATTCTTCTGGATTAATCCTCGGGTAGCGGCTGGCCCTTTGTTTCCGGCGCCCAGATCAATGCCACCATTCCTAAGACGTAGATGAACGACATGACGAAGGCGGCGTTTCTGATACCCATACTGGTACTTAAGTACCCCAGGAGGATCGGGGCCGGTGCGGCCAGATACCGGACGGTGTTGTAACAGAAGCCTACGCCCGTGCCACGTAATCTCGTCGGGTAGAGTTCGGGAAAATAGATCGAGTATCCCGCAAAGACGGCCAACTGCGCTGCTCCCATCATCGGGAGCATCCAATACGCATCAGAAGCAGAGTGAAGCGAGTTGAACACAAACATGGTTACGGCTAGACAGGCCGCGAAAGCGACCAGGAAGGCCGGCCTCCGACCGACGAATGTCGCCATGAAAGTGAAGGCAAACATCCCCAGAAATGCCCCTACGTCCTGAAGAGCCGTTGCCTTCGCTCGAACCTGGTCGATCACCTGCTGGGACTCTCCACTGAGGGCGGTCGTAATCAATTCAGGCGAAAAGAACCCGATTCCCCACAGACCTATCATTCCCGAGACGCCGAGGCATAGCCCGATTATGGTGTTTTTTCGCCACCGAGGGGATCGAAAGAGGTCAACTGGAGAGCCAACATGCTTGGTTTGAGCGCCTGCACTCGCTTCGGCCTTCGCCCGTTTCCATGCCTCGGGTTCCTTGAGGACGGTGACAATTGGGATCACGAGAAGCGCCGGAAGGATGCCCACGAAGAAGAGTACCCTCCACCCTGCATAGCCGAAAAGAAGGTCCGCGGCACCTGGCTGGATCCAGTAACTGATGACTGAGCCAAAAACATTACCCATGGCCGATAAAGCCTGCAGTGATCCGAGCGCCATGGACCGGAACTTGCTGGGAACGCTTTCAGCCACCAGTGTGGTTGCGGCCCCAAACATCCCGCCCACACCAAGGCCCACCAGGAACCTGTAAATAGTGAAGTCTAACCATGTCTGCGAAAGGCCTGAAAGGCCGGTGAAGCTGGAGTAAATGAGTAGCGTGATCACCATCGTTTTGACGCGACCCACCTTGTCGCTCATCATTCCAAAGATAATCCCGCCCGTGGCCCACCCCAGGATCATAGAAGTAGTGGCGTAGCCAATGTACTG
>JAUVSF010000487.1 GCA_030597245.1 Acidobacteriota bacterium | reverse complement strand
TCCACTTCGAGTTCCTTGGCCCTGACTCCTACTTCCCGACTTCGACGCCCGCTAATGAAACCGACTTCGATGCCGACTCGCTGTGCCAGGCGGATTGCCAGCCCGTCGTAGATGGAGAAATACTTGATCTCGCCACCGTCCGGCAGCAGACCTACCCGCCCGTCGGTCAACACTCCGTCAACATCCAGCAGGATAAACTTGATTTTCTGAACGCTGCCCGCAACTTGATGTGGAAGTCCCATGGCTCAAAACATCTCCGTACCCCAAAGATCGTGCAGATGAATCACGCCAATGATTGTCCCAGATTGATCTGTCACCATCAATGACGTGATCTTCTTGTTTTCCATAATATTTAAAGCCCGAGTGGCGAGTTCATCTTTGCCAATCGTAGCGGGGTCAAGCGTCAGGAAATCTTCCGCCTTCAACGAAAGTGCGTTTCCACCCTCTTTCTGCAACAGCCTTCTCAAATCACCGTCCGAAATCACGCCAACCAGGTGTCCGGTATTGTCAGTGACAGCCGTGATGCCCAGCCCCTTACGGGACATTTCGTAGAGCACTTCATTCATGGAGGTTTCCACACTGACTCGGGGCACCTGTTCGTCAACGTGCATCAACTCTTCAACTCGAGCCAGTTTCTTGCCGATTTTCCCGCCCGGCCGAAGGACTCGTCGAGCCGATCGAGTACTCTTCCGATCGCCTCAGCCTCGATTCGCAGAACTTTTCGAGCAATCTCAATCGACATGCACTAGGAGGATAAGTGTGCTTTAGCGCAACCGTCAATCTCTTTTAATTCTGCAAGCAGGTCTTCGAGTCCGCTCAACGGCAACGCGTTTGCCGCATCGCTCAAGGCCTTTTCCGGAGTTTCATGTACTTCGAAGAAAAGCCCGTCAACTCCGACCGCAACAGCAGCTTTTGCGAGGTAGGGAATGAACTCCGCCTGCCCCGCACTCTGCGTACCCGAACCTCCGGGGAGTTGAACGCTGTGAGTCGCATCAAAGACAACTGGATAGCCAAACGATCGCATTACCGGAATTGACTTGAAATCCACAACCAGGTTGTTGTATCCAAAGGCACTGCCTCGCTCCGTCAACAGCAGCTTCTCATTTCCCACGGACTCAACCTTGCGAATAATGTGTTCCACATCCCAGGGAGAAACGAATTGTCCTTTCTTGATGTTGATGATACTCCCTGTGGAAGCAGCAGCTAGAATCAGATCTGTCTGCCGACAAAGGAATGCAGGGATCTGGATGACATCCAGGACTTCGGCGGCCAACGCCGCCTGGCCTGCCTCATGGATATCCGACACCAGCGGTACACCAACTTCCTTTTTGACGCGCGACAGAATGCGCATCCCTTCAGACAGCCCGGGCCCTCTGTAAGAGGCGACCGAAGTACGGTTCGCCTTGTCGAAGGATGCTTTGAAAATGAACGGAACGTTTAACCGGTCTGTGACCCGTTTGAGCTGCTCAGCCAACCCCAAACAGTGGGCCTCGCTCTCAATCACACAGGGACCGGCGATCAGGAAGAATGGGGCTCCCCCACCAAGCACCCACTCCCGCAAAAGAATCGACTCCATTAGGTTCCCCAGCTGTATGATTCACCACCAAGACACCAAGGGCACCAAGAATACACGGGTTTAGTGCCTCTTGCCTTGGTGGTTCTCTCTCAAGCCCCAGATACCAAACCTCAAGCCCCAAGTCCCAAGCCTCAGGCCGCACTTTCTTCAACCAGCCGACTCCTGCTCCAGAACCCGAACTTGATTCTCTTCAATGACGCTGAGCGGAACGGTACGTTGTTTCTTGTGACGGAACGCAGCGCCAATGAAACTGACAAACAAAGGATGGGGTCTCAACGGCTTTGATTTGAATTCGGGATGAAACTGGCAACCCAGGAACCATGGATGGTCTGCAATCTCAACGATTTCAACGAAGTTCCTGTCCGGAGAAGCGCCTGAGACAAGCAGGCCATAACTTACGAGAATATCCTCGTACTCTCGATTGAATTCGTATCGGTGCCGATGACGTTCTGAAATCTCTTTCTTCTTAAAGGTCCGAGAGGCCAAAGAATCTTCCTCAATCATGCAAGGGTACGCTCCCAGACGCATCGTCCCCCCCATTTCTTCTACTCCGAGCAACTCCCGCAGCTTGTAAATCACTCGATGAGGAGCCGCAGGGTCAAACTCTGAACTGTTGGCTTCGAGGCCGCAGACGTTCCGTGCAAACTCAATCACGGAAGCCTGCATCCCCAGGCAGATCCCAAAATAGGGGACCTTCTCAACCCGGGCATATTGTATCGCCCGGATCATCCCCTCAACACCACGCGTGCCAAATCCCCCGGGAACAAGGATCGCATCCAGGTCCTTCAGGCTGGATTCCCAAGTCTCTCCTACCAGGCCTTCCGACTCTATCCACTGAAGATGGACCTTGAGACCATGTGGAAACCCTCCATGAACGAGGGCTTCGTTAAGGCTCTTGTATGAGTCCTGGTGCTCGACGTACTTACCTACAATGCCGATGGTGACCTCATCTGCCGGGTTCTTTATGCTCTCGACCAAATCCTGCCACTCACTCAGGTCACACTCGTCATCCGGAAGATCCAGCAGTCTTACGACAATGGAATCGAGACCCTCCTCGTGGAAGGCTACAGGAACCTCATAGATACTCTTGACATCCTGGGCGGTAATCACAGCCTCGGGTGGAACGTTGCAGAACAATCCGATCTTGTTCTTGATTTCTTTCGGCAGGAATCGGTCGGTTCGACAGAGGAGAACATCGGGTTGGATACCGATAGCTCTCAACTCTCGCACGGAGTGCTGAGTCGGTTTGGATTTCAGTTCTCCGGCCGCGTCAATATACGGAACCCGGGTGAGATGCATGAACATAGAGTTCTCACGTCCCACCTCAACTCGCATCTGGCGAATCGCTTCAAGGAATGGAAGGCTTTCAATATCGCCTACGGTCCCACCAATTTCCACGATTACAATCTCGGCCTTACTGCTCAACTTCTTGATCGCAGCTTTGATTTCATTGGTAATGTGCGGGATGACCTGGATGGTTTTCCCGAGGTAGTCTCCCCGTCGCTCTTTCTCAATGACCGACTGATAAATCCTTCCGGTAGTGGAGTTGTTGTCCTGACTCATCTGCGCTTCGGTAAAGCGCTCGTAATGCCCCAGATCCAAATCCGTCTCCGCTCCATCATCGGTAACAAAGACCTCACCATGTTGAAAGGGACTCATCGTACCCGGGTCCACGTTGATGTAAGGATCCAATTTCAGAATCGTGACCGTGCGGCCGCGCGCCTCCAGCAAACAGCCAATCGAAGCTGACGCCAGGCCTTTTCCCAGTGAACTCAGAACTCCCCCGGTTACGAAAATGTACTTGGTCTGCATTAATCCCCCATCCCCTGTCAGTTGATCTTTCTCAAACCACTAATCCGCCATTCTCAAGAACAGGTATGACACCCCAGTTTCCGCTCAGATCGGCCCGGTCAATTGTCAGTCGTTGCCAGAAAACTCCGAGATCACACGAAGACCATTTCCAGATTCTCTTCGAGCTGTGATTCCATGTCCGGGAGCTCGATCTTTGGAAGCAGCAGCAAGCAAACAGTGGCAGTTCCAAAGACCCAACGAGATGCATATCCAAGCTTACCGAGCGACCTATTCGAAAGCAAGAACCCCCGGGGGGGGGAAAGGCACCAAATCCCAAGAACCAAATCACAAGAATTAAATGCCAAGACCCAAGATCCAAAAACCAATATCCAAGAAATTAGAGATTCACCGGCCTCAGTTTTCGACTTAGAGACCGCCCAGGCTACTGCTAAGGTAACTAAGCGTCGTTTCGTGCGATTTGGCAATCTCATCGAGGCTAATCCGAATTTTTCACAAGCCGTTTCTCGATGGTTTAGACCTTTGGATGCAGAGTCTCGAGCTTGTCCTGCCCGCTTGCGCCATCGGGACAGATCGAATACCATCCCTGACTGATCATGCCTCCTCCCCGCTCATGGCGATATTGGATACTTGTGACCGGATCAACCTTGTGGCTGGTCCTTCTGCTGGCCCCTCCCTGGCTTTCGTCCAGAGGTGTACCCCTTT
>JAUVSF010000114.1 GCA_030597245.1 Acidobacteriota bacterium | reverse complement strand
CCACGTGCCGCAGCCTATATCAGCAATCTTTAATGGCGCAGCTCGGTCTATCATTGCCAGGCTTAGAGCCTTTTCCGTCTCTGCATCCCCGCCTGGACCCTGCCGGTTTGCACTTTTATGAAGGTCTATCAAAAGTTGATAATCTTCCACTGATCTATCCTTATCTGTTTGTAGCCATAACGTTAAAGTCACCGGCGCCCGTCAGGGCGTCCGGTGCACCGCCTTGTTAGCTGCACGGGTTATCACAACTCGACCCTCTCGGCTTTGGGCGCAGTCCAGGTCTTCATCTTTTCGAGGTCCGGTTCGTAGATTCGCAGGATGATGTCCAGGTTTTGATCTATTCGGTTGATCGGCAGCCAGTTCTCCTCGGGCACACTCTCGGGTTTCTCGGCCGCCACGTGGATCGCGATGCCGCCATCGGCATTCAGCTTCATGCCCCCGTTTTCGCTGACTCTGTACTTCTTGTGATCGTTGGGGATGAAAAAGCCGTTCGCCGTGTCGTAGAGGGTGGCCGACCAGAATGCATTCGCAGGGGGCATGCCATCACCTCGCATGCGAATGACATAATCGTTCAACGCGTTCATCGGCTTGCCCTCAGAAGTGACGATGGCTGGATACATGGCCTCCTCCATCGGCACGCCAATGGGGCCGATGACCGATACGGCGACTAGGGTTTCGAGGTCGGTCATGCCCTTTGGCTGGAACTGGAGCGGTGCGAGTCGCGCTGAGTTCCCTGGGTCTTGCAGCAGGGCAAGGCTCTTTGTCGTAACCTTTTCGGCGGCGGCTCGGAAACGGTCACCGTCAAACGATGCTGCAATGGAGGGGTCGAAAGCTTTGCCCGGAACCACACCCAGGGGCTCATACGCCGCGAGGACACCCTGGTCGAGATCATTGCCTAGATCGAATGTCAGGTGGTTGAAGACGAACTGCATGACTTCAAGCAGATTTCCGCCGAAGACATCCGCGTCCGCTGCTCCGACCTTAGGAAACTCGATCGCGTCGACCGGCTTGGCCGGTTTGCCTCGATGCTCAGACAGGGTCATCAGCCCGACCGACTGCATCTGCTTTATGATTCGCTCGAATCGCTCTGGCTCGTTGGCGTGGGGCATCACGCGAAACACCGCCGAGACGAAATCACCGCTCGACTCGAACAGGCGGTCTACACCTTCCACGGGTTCTCCGGAATACCCTTCGGTGCGGGTGGTGTAGAACAGCACCTTTTCCGGCTCCGCGAAGTCACCTCGTCGCGTGGTCATGGGTATGTTCACGTAGTGGTCATAGGCCGTAACCATCAGCGACACGTACTTAGAGTCAAAGGCCGGGATATCGAGGATGATCGGCTCATTCCTCAGATCGAGCATCGCCCCGATGTACAGCGTATCGTTGTTCGGTCGTGCGATGTCCTGCAGCGTGTGATCTTTGAGTTCAGTGTCCGGCTTGATCGTGTTCCAGCCACCTTGTGAGATCGCAAACTTGTTGTTCACGTTATACAGGGCAACGTACTGATAGGAGCGACGGACGATGTCCTCAACTTGTGCATCGCTGAGCGCATTGGTCTGTTGCTCTTTGACCTTTGGATCACATCCGACTACCAGGAAGTGCATACTAAGTGCTGCCGTGAAAATAGTGATTTGGCATATTCTGTTGTTCATCATTTTCCCTCTCGTCTTCGTGGTTTGTGTTTGCAGCTAATGATTATCCAGTCTGTATAAAATGGGAAAGGTGGGCTAAGCCTTTCCGTATAAGAAGTTGCCGTCTCTTCTTGTGTACTGCTCTAAAAATATATTTATCAAGCATTTGTCTTACTCCTCTCCACGCGCCTTTGCGGTTTATACAGACTACATAAACCGGCTACAGCTCATCAATCGGGCTACGGACACCACGCCCACCTCTGTTCAGAACATGTGTGTAAATCATGGTCGTGCTGACATCCTTATGGCCGAGAAGCTCCTGGATCGTTGGGATATTTCCTGTCGAGCGCGTCGGGCATCAACACACAGCCCCAGCCATCGGCCAAATCGCGTTTGTGGATCGCCTTGGCCTTCTTGAGGTGGTCCTGAAGCGGCGACTTGAGAGATGCGGGTAAGCAGCCTCGGCCGGTAGTCTGACCCCGCTTCGGCGCAGTTCTCAGCAAAACAGAGAACTGTATTCCCGACATTACTACCTACATATCCCTCGCCCCGCCGTGCGCCCCTCATCGCTGCACTTCTCCCTATCTCAAAGTGCCAAGGCCCTCTCCGTGGGAGGCACCCACGCTGTTCTTAAAATATAGTAACGCAAGAGTTGAAAGATGTACGAGATTCTTCTTCTCAAGGCGCTCAATTCCTCTCGAAGCATGATCGAACCGATCAAACACCAGATTGAGAAGGCACGACTCGTCCATCACGATGAGTTTGTCATCCGGTTGGGGCGAACGGTTCTCCCTGATGCCCTGGCCAAGGAGTACCAGAGCGTAGGCTACGAGTGGTGCTGGGGGTATATGTTTTGCCGCCAACCCCCGGTGCAGGAATCCAAATGAACAGTTCTAAGGTCTAAACACCTTGAAGTGACTGTTTATAAATAGCTTATTAGTGACGGCCTGTTTCAGTCATTAGATATTCGAACTTGAGATTTGTTTCGTATTTCGAGCTTCGAGCTTCGGATTTGGGCGGGGTGCCCTTTTGGGCAACACGCCCTATAAGATAGGTTCCTCACGCTTTCCAGAACCAGGTACTCGCCGTCCTCCCGAACAGCGCAGCCCGTCAACAGCCGGTTCCCTTCCAGCTGTCCATCCAGTCTGGCCTTGAGGTAGTTTCCTGCCACTGCTTCCCGCATTCCATTTTTCTTTTCGGTGAGGGTAAGAACTGACAAGCGCTGCCCCAGGAACCGGCGGCGGAACTCAGAATTCTTGCGAACAGAAAGTTCGCGCAGCTCCTGACTCCTCTTCTTGATCAGTTTGGAATCGACTTTGTCACCAAACCCTGAGGCTCTTGTACCCGGTCGATCGCTGTAGGGAAACACATGTATGTACGTAAACGGTCCGTCTTCCAAGAAGCGAAAGGTCGCCTCATGATCTTCCGCAGTTTCACCGGGAAATCCAACAATCACGTCGGTACCGATCCCAGCTTCAGGAATCAGTTCTCGAATCCTCTTGACGATCCGGGCGAATTTCTCGGTGTTGTAAGGCCTGAGCATTCTCTTCAAAACCCGATCAGAACCGCTCTGCAAACAAATATGGAAATGAGGTGCAATCTTGTCGGTGGCTGCAGCCAACTCGATCACTCGCTGCGAAAGTTCCATCGGCTCGATTGAACTCAGGCGCAGACGGCCGAGTCCTGGAAGTCCCGCTATATCAGTCAACAAATGGTCCAGCGGGTAGCGAGGCTGGACATGCATGCCATAAGTACCTATATGAATTCCTGTCAGCACAATCTCAGCGAAGCCTGTATCAATCAGGTCTTGGACCTGTCTGAGAATCGTATCGGGCGGGACGCTGCGACTTGGACCCCGCACCTCTGGAATGATGCAGTAGGCACATTTCGCATCGCAGCCATCCTGGATCTTCACATAGGGTCGGGTCCTCCCCCCAACGAATTCGGCCGGTGATAGTTCCAAGGTCCGGTTCTTAAGGAAATTCTCTCTGAAAATAGGAACTTCGCAGTCTACGCCATCACCTACCCTGGGTCCGGCAGGCAGGGATTCTGATATTTGCACCAGATCGCCCTTATGCGTGTTCCCGATGACTGCATCAACCCCTTCGATATTCGCCAAAGCTTCCGGGTCTCGCTGTGCGTAGCAACCTGTCACAACGATCCTTGCCCCCTGGTTTTCCCGCCTCATCTTCCGGGTTAGCTGACGAACCTGCTGATCCGAACGGTGCGTAACTGTACACGTGTTAAGGACGATGATATCCGCATCGCGATGCTGGTTGGTTTCCTCCACCGATGAATGCAGAAAACTTTCCCGAATGGCGGCACTATCCGCCTGGTTTGTCCTGCAGCCAAACGTGGCGATGTAGAACTTCCGCATAGCTCCTAGTTCCCCGTCCTTAACTTGCTTCCAAGTGTGCCAGTTGCCCACAGGCGGCAGCAACATCAATTCCCCTTGTTTTTCGGACAAAGGCAGACACATTGAGTTCACTTAGAATCTCCTGAAACCGCGAGATTCGATGCTCCTCCGGGCGCTCATGCGGCAAGCCAGGACTCGGATTGTAGGGAATCAGATTGACTTTGCTGGGGATGCCGCGCAAAAGTCGAGCCAGCCTTCGAGCATCTTCATCGCTGTCGGTTTCATCTTTCAACAACACATATTCGATCGTAATGCGTCTTCGAGGCTCAAGAGGGAAATCTCGGCACACATCCAGCAACTCTTTGAGGTCCCACCGTTTGTTGATGGGCATGATCCTGTTTCGGACTTCAGCGGTAGTAGCATTGAGGGAAATCGCAAGGTTAGGCAGTTTTGGCTCCTCAGCCATTTGCCTCAGAACCGGCGTAACTCCCGACGTTGAAACCGTAATCCTGCGATACGAAAGGTTCATACCTTCGGAATCAGTCAGGAGCCGAAAGGCTTTCATCACATTCCTGTAATTGTACAGAGGCTCTCCCATCCCCATGAAGACGATATTGAAACCGTTTTCACCGACCAGCCCCATCTCAATCGCCCGCAATACCTGTCCGACAATCTCGCCCACGCGAAGGTTCCTGGCAAAACCCATCCTGGCTGTCATACAGAAAGTGCACCCTACGGCACAACCCACTTGCGATGATATGCACAGTGTGTCTCGGGTCTCTTCCGGAATGTGCACGGCTTCGATAAATGTGCCATCATCCAGCCGAAAAAGTAGTTTAGCGGTGCCATCCCGGGAGGTAACGACCTGACGTACAGCCGGGAGAGACACTGAGTAATCCTGCAACAGTCGAGACCTGAACGATTTCGACAAATCGGTCATGAGATCAAGATTGTGCTGCTTCCGCCGGTAAAGTTGGACATACAATTGTCTACCGCGAAAGGGATCTTCCCCGAGCGACTCGGCCAGCCGCACAAGTTCCGCCTGATCCAAGCCCAGGAGATTGTTACTTTTCATACCCGCTTGGTACATTCTACCGCACCGTGAGGCTCTCGATTCTTGGCAGTGGCAGCAGTGGAAATTGTACGTACGTCGAAACAGAGAAGTGCCGGCTTTTGGTGGACGCCGGGTTCGGAATTCGTAGTCTGAAAAGACGCTTCAAGGACGCAGGGCTGGAGCCTGAACGCATCGACGCCATTCTCATTACTCACGGTCACACAGATCATGTCTCTGGGGTAGAGGGGTTATCCCGCCACTTCGGAGCACCAGTCTACGCTTCTGAGGGAACGCGAGACGAGGCATTCTCCCTTCAAAGAATCGACAACATGGAACCCTTCAGGAGCGGCGACTCCTTTGTCATCGGAGATATCCAGGTCACGACATTCCCGATTCCACATGATTCGGCAGAAGCCGTTGGATTCAGGTTGTCAAATGGCGGAGTCACAGGACTCCTAGCAACTGACCTGGGGCGAATCACGCAGACAGTTGAAGCCCACGCACGGGGTTGCGACTGGCTTGTGCTCGAGTCAAATCATGATGAGGAACTATTGAAGCTGGGGCCATATCCTTGGATTCTAAAACGCCGCGTCCTCGGTGATCACGGCCATCTATCCAATTGCTCCCTTGCCAACTTTCTCACCGAAGGCTTTGATGGAAGCGCTTCACATCTCTTCCTGGCTCATTTGAGCCGACAGAACAATGCTCCTGAATTGGCTCTGGATTCTGCTACACGGGCGATTCAGGAGCGAAGCGCTCGGCTGCCAGGACGGGACCTCCGGATCCACTTGACTCACCAGAATAAACCTTCCATAGTCTTATCTCTATGATTTCGAGATACACCTTTCCTGAGATGGCTCGGATATGGTCCGAAGAGCGGAAGTTCCGAGCTTGGTTAGAGGTTGAAATTGCGGTCTGCGAGGTACTGGCCGAGAAGGGCGAGATCCCTTGGGAAGCGGTCGAAACCATCAAAGAGAAAGCTGACTTCTCCGTCGAGAGAATCAGAGAAATCGAGAAGGTTACTCGCCACGATGTTGTGGCTTTCACGACAGCCGTCGCGGAGAATGTGGGGCCTGCTTCAAGGTACGTACATTTGGGACTCACCTCAACCGATGTTGTCGATACTGCCCAGGCCCTGCGAGTGAAGGAAGCGTCAGATCTGATCGAAAAAGAGATTTGCGGCCTGCTCGACACGCTCGAGCGCCAGGCCTTCCGCTACAAAGACACACCTATGACAGGTCGGACCCACGGAGTCCACGCAGAGCCGACGACATTCGGCCTGAAGCTGACAGTCTGGTATTCGGAGATGCAGAGGAACCTGGAACGATTTCAGCACGCCAGGAAGAACCTTGAGGTCGGGAAAATAAGTGGACCGGTCGGCTCTTTCTCCCACCTCCCTCCCGACGTCGAGGAACTCACTTGCCGCAAGCTGGGCATCGGCTATGCCAAGGCATCGACTCAAATACTCCAGCGAGATCGCCACGCCGAATATCTCTGCACGCTGGCAATTCTTGGATCGACCTACGACAAGATTGCAACTGAGATCAGACACCTGCAACGCACGGAGGTCCGGGAAGCCGCCGAGTCATTTGGCTCAGGCCAGAAAGGAAGTTCGTCCATGCCCCACAAGAGGAATCCAATCACTTGTGAGAATGTGAGCGGACTTTCTCGAATCTTGAGGTCTAATTCCCTCGCTGCACTGGAGAATGTACCTCTCTGGCATGAACGTGACATCTCCCATTCTTCGGCGGAAAGGGTGATCCTGCCCGACAGCACGACGCTGGCACACTACCTGTCGGTGAAAGTCGAGAGGATCATCGGCGGGTTAGTGGTGAACACTGAGCAGATGCTGGCCAATCTCGATCTGATGGGGGGACTCATTTACTCCGGGACGCTATTGCTTGAACTGTGCCGTAAAGGAGTTCTCCGGGAGACGGCCTACACGTGGATTCAGAGGAACGCAATGAGAGTTTGGGATGAGAAGGCAGATTTCCGAACCCTCATACTGAGCGATGAAGACATCCGGAATCATCTTTCTGAAGCCGAGGTGGAGGCCTGTTTCAACTACCGTGAGAAACTGAAATATGTTGACACGGTATTTGAACGGGTTTTCGGAAAAACATGACACTGAAGCCGCTGTTCCCAACCGAGGAAACGCTGGGTCTTAACACCGACCTGTATGAGCTCACCATGGCAGCAGCGTACTTCGAAAGTGGTCTTGCGGGCCAGGTGGCCACCTTCGAACTTTATACCCGGGAGCTGCCGAAGACTCGGAGTTTCCTGATTGCTGCCGGGCTCGAACAGGCCCTTCATTACGCCCTTAACGTACGCTTCTCGGATAGAAATCTTGAGTACCTTGAGAACCTCCAGGTCTTCGAGTCTGTCGATCGCAAGTTCTTCGATTATCTGAGAGATTTTCGCTTCACGGGTGACATTTGGGCATTGCCTGAAGGCACAGTCTTTTTTGAAAACGAGCCGATCCTGCAGGTACGTGCTCCTGTGATCGAAGCCCAGATATTAGAAACGTACCTGATAAACATCCTCAACGTTCAGAGTATGGTCGCCTCCAAGGCAACGCGAATGTGCCTGGCGGCCAAAGGTAGAAAGGTAGTCGATTTCGGGAGCCGAAGAGCCCACGGTCCACAAGCCGGGGTCTTGGCAGCCCGTGCCGCGTTTATTGGCGGCTGTGATGGAACGAGCAATGTCCTGGCAGGCTGCGAACTGGGCATACCTGTCTTCGGCACAATGGCACATTCCTTCGTTCAGTTCTTCGATCATGAAACCGAGGCGTTTAAACAGTTCCAGAAGGTGTTCCCAGAGAACACGATTGTCCTTGTGGATACGTACGACTCCATCAGGGGTATCGAGAAGGCGCTTGGCCTGAATATGAATTTCAGAGGAATCCGACTGGACAGCGGAGATCTTGGAGAACTTGCCGTCACTGGGCGGAAACTCCTTGACCAGGCCGGGAGAGAGGATGCTCTTATTTTTGTAAGTGGGAATCTGGACGAGCAGAAGCTCCTCTATTTCTCCCTCCGTGACCTGCCGATTGACGGTTATGGGGTGGGGACAGACCTGGTCGTCTCAGCTGACGCGCCGGGGTGCGACCTTGTTTATAAACTCGTCGAGACTACTGACGATGGGAAGAGAGTTCCCAAGTTCAAGGCCAGTGAGGAAAAAGTGAGCTATCCGTACCGGAAGCAGATTCTTCGGAAGGTAACGAACGAGGTCCTGGAAGAAGATCTAGTGGTTGGGTGGGACGAAGTTCCGGATTCCTCAGAGCAGATCCCCCTCTTGAGGCAGTTCCTCGCATCGGGAAGACTCGTTTCTGAACTGCCGGACATCTGGCAGATCCAGGAAAACGTGCGCCAGCAACTGTCCACGTTACCCACTCCATTGAAACATCTGCACTCCACCGAAGTTTATCCGGTTCGGTTCAGCGGACCACTCCAGGAGAGCCTTGAGAAACTAACAGCGGAATACACATAGAAACAGGTTGCCGCATGAAGGAAGTAATCGAATACATCGAAAGTAATTCCGAACGATACATTAGCGAACTCAAGGAGTTTCTCCGAATTCCCAGCATCAGCACTGATACAGAGAAGGCGGCTGAGATGCAGGAGGCCGCAGAGTTCGTTTCGAGTCAACTCACCCTTGCAGGGATGTCCGCCGTAGACATCTTTTCGACCAATGGTCACCCGATTGTCTGGGGAGAGAGAATCGAGGATCCTGACCTGCCAACAGTCTTGGTCTACGGACATTACGATGTCCAACCTGTCGATCCCGTTGAACTATGGGAGTTCAACCCTTTCGAGCCCACAATCCGAGAAGGCCAGATCTATGCCCGGGGCGCCACGGACGATAAGGGCCAAATGATGATCCATTTCAAGAGCGCTGAGGCATTTATTGAGAGGAATGGCAGGTTGCCGGTCAATCTCAAGTTCCTGATTGAGGGTGAGGAGGAGATAGGGAGCGTCCATTTGGAGGACTTCATCAGGGGGCATGTCGACTTGCTCAAGACTGACGCCGTGTTGATCTCGGACACTGCATTTTTCGCCCGGGGCGTCCCTTCTATTTGTTATGGGCTTCGGGGCCTTGCCTATATGGAGATAACCGTAACTGGGCCCAAGGGAGATCTTCATTCGGGTTCCTTCGGAGGCCCTGTAGCGAATCCCGCCTTCGTTTTGTCTCAGATTGTAGCTCCGATGAAAGATGAGGATGAACGGGTAACGATTCCCCGGTTTTACGATGACGTGGTTTCCCTGACTCAGCGAGAAAGCGACGAATGGGCTGCCCTGCCATTTGATGAAGAAGAGTACAAAGCCGAACTGGGTGTAGGCGCCTTGAGCGGTGAAGCTGGGTACACGCCGCTCGAACAACTTTGGGCGCGGCCTACACTTGAAGTAAATGGACTGGTCAGCGGCTTCACAGGCGAAGGAGCAAAGACTGTTTTGCCGTCTACAGCTATGGCGAAGATATCGATGCGCCTGGTCCCGAATCAAGACTTCAAGAAGATTGAAAAGTTATTTGAAGACTACGTGAAGTCGGTTGCCCCCCCGTCGGTTCAAGTGGAAATCAAGCGTATGCACGGGGGAAAACCATGGGTCGCTTCCCTGGATCATCCCGTGCTCGTCACAGCTGCGAAAGCGATAGAAGCCGGCTTTGGCAAACGCCCTGTTTTCCAGAGAGAAGGCGGGTCGATCCCCATCGTGGCGACCTTCACCGAGTTGTTGGAGGCCCCCTGTCTGCTTATGGGAATCGGGCTCCCTGACGAAAATGCCCACGCCCCGAATGAGAGACTCGATCTCGACAACTTCTTCGGAGGAATCCGAAGCTCGGCATTCTTCCTGGACCAGTTCTCGGCCGCCACTCACTCGTAAGCAGGAATTCCGGTAATGCTCTGCCCAAGACGGTACACGAGGAGCCGGCCCTTGGTGATTTCCGTTAGCATCTGCGCCAACTTCTCCTGCACCAACTGATGCGCGAAGGGAGTGTTTGTTATGGCAATCCCACTACCATGGCTTCAACTCGTTCAGCATATGTGGTAATGCGACCGCACGTATCTTCTGCCCCATATCGAACGAGTGATGTCCCGCGTGAACCACGAAGAGACGCTGCAGGTTCAAGTCGGACATGGCGACTCGCATCGATGGCGTCACGGTCGGTGAGGACGTCCGCTTGATTTCGAATCCCCAACGCCGGTTGCCACGAACGAGCAGCAAGTCGAGCTCGGCGCCCGAGTGAGTGGCCCAGAAGAAGCACTCATGAGGTCGAACGCCGAGGAGACCGGTCACCTCCGAGATCACGAACCCTTCCCACGACGCGCCAAGTTTCGGGTGCGAGTCGAGGTCCCTCTGGGTGGTGAGCCCGAGCAACGAATGGAGCAAGCCACTATCGACCAGATAGATCTTGGGAGCTTTGACTTGACGTTTCTTCAGGTTCTCATGCCAGGGCTGCAGCTGTCGCACGACCAACGAAGACGTGAGGATATCGAGATAGTGACGAATGGTCGTGTGGTTGACACCAAAGCTGCGGGCAAACTCCGAGGCATTCCAGATCTGGCCATGGTAATGGGCGAGCATGGTCCAGAATCGCCGGAGCGTCACGGAACTGACGCGAATGCCGAACTGTGGGAGGTCACGTTCCAGAAAGGTGCTGATGAAGTCCTGACGCCACTCATCACTCTTCGAGTTCGACGCTGCCAGGTACGCGCGAGGAAACCCACCCCGCAGCCAGCGTCTCGCGTGGTTCTCGATACCGACTTCTTGTAGAGAGAAGCCATCGAGCGTCTGGAAAGCAATGCGTCCAGCGAGTGTCTCGTTTCCTTGCCGTAGCATCTCGGGAGATGCGCTACCCAAGATGAGGAATCGGGTCCGTACGGGTCTTCGGTCGGCAAGGACGCGGAGCAAGGGGAACAGATCCGGCATCCGCTGGATCTCGTCCAGAACTACGAGGCCTTTCAAGGGGGAGAGCGCGAGATCCGGGTCAGCGAGCCGGACTCGGTCCGACTGGTGTTCCAGGTCGAATACGTGGCCGGATCGCTTCCTGCTCTTCTGGAGGTCTCTCGCGAGTG